>JAFLVH010000041.1:5251-16450 GCA_022508365.1 Clostridiales bacterium
CAGGCCCGACGGGCGCGCAAGGTATTCAAGGCATTCAGGGAGTGACCGGAGCCACAGGCGCAACAGGCGCCACCGGAGCTACCGGACCCCAGGGAATTCAGGGTGAAGTCGGTCCCACAGGGCCGCAAGGGATTCAGGGCGAAACCGGAGCGACAGGGCCCCAAGGCGAAACCGGTCCCGCAACGGACGGATTGGCGGCATACGGCGGACTTTACTCGACGGACACCGACACGGTTGCGCTGACAGCGGGAACGCCTGTCACGTTGACGCTCGGTTCGCAGATGCCCGTACTCAACGAGACCTACGGCGCAAACAGCATCACCGTTGACGATGGCGGCGATTACGAAATCAACTACGGGCTGATCGGAAGCGTCGACCCTGCTTCGACAATCACATTAAGCGTAAATGTTAACGGCACGCCCGAAGCGTCCGGGGTGATTACGCAAGACTTTATTACGGGCACGGCACGTTCGATGAACGGCAGCACTATCGTAAATCTTAATGCCGGCGACGTTGTCACCTTAACGGTCGAGGGAACTGCTTCGACCACGCTTACTCCGCTTAACAACGTCAACAGCTATCTGACCGTAAAAAAACTTAACTCCGGGACGGTAGCGTAACAATAAAATAAAAAAGCAAAAACGCCGCTTGAAGTGTCGAGCGGCGTTTTTAGTGTAAAATTCGTTAAAATGACAATACTAAAAGTATGAAAAGCAGGAAAAGAAGCAAAGGGTTTTGGATTACATCGGCGCTGGTTTTGCTTATTGCGGCGCTTTTTTGCGTTGCGCTGTTGCCCACGGTATTGGAAAAGCAGAAAAGGACGGAGGCAGCCGCGGAGGTCTCGGTTGACGCGGAGGCGATGCGCATACTCGGCTGTTGCAATGCATATGTTGCGGCAAACGGATTTTCCACCGCTATGAGCGGCTCGGTAAAAGCGAGCGTGGTAGGCGTTCCGTACACACAAAAGATCAAAGGCGGACGCCAGGTTAGCGCGGACGGCAGCTTTACCGACACAGCGGAAAGCAAGTCCGCACTTGTAAAAGCGGCGGTAAAGCGCGAGTACCGTGACGGGAGTTATATTGTTTCGCGCGGCGAGTACAAGAAAAAAGCGTTTAAGTACGGCAAGGGAGAAAAGCTGTCTAAGAGCAATTACGTCTCTAAGTACGGCAAGCCGTTCACGGGAATTGTCAAGTACAACACGGACGGCGCCGTCATCTCCGCCCAAGCCGTGGGAGAAAACGTATATAAGTTTGTGCTCGATCCTGTCAAGTCCACCGCATACTGCCGCAACGAAGTTAAGACCGTATTAGGCGGCAAATCATATCCCACGTACAAAAGCGTAGAATTCACACTGACAACGGACGGCGAAAAACCGATTAAAGTCGTCTCTGTCGAAAAATTCCGCATAGACAAATTCGGCGGCACAGACTGCACCGCCGAATACACAGAAAACTTCGTTTTCAATTAAGAATTGAAAATAAGACATGCGCTAACGCGCCGTATTATTTCTTTTGTTTATTGGCTTTTACTGCGTCGCGCAATTCGTCGTATGTAAACGTTTTATTACAGGCGCTGCAATAATACTGCGTTTCGGTCACTTTCATTTCCGTGTCGCCTACGACGATTGTTGTTTTGCCCATACGACGCGGATAATATTTATAATAATCCTCATCGGCTTTTGTGACTGTGCGAACAGTTTTTTTCCGAGCCAGTTTTTCGCCGCACTGCGGACAGAATCGATATTTTTTAAAAACTGTGCCTGGATGGAATTCCCAAACTTTTACATAATTCATTTAATATAATCTAACCTTATCATTAATTCTTAACTCTTAATTCTTAACCCTAAACTCCCTACTGCTTTGTATAGTCCTTTACGTCGTCCTTGATATAAAGCCCGGGGGTCTTGGGGAAGTCCACATTAAGCAGTTTTGCCGCGCGTTTTAGGTTGACCGGCACGACAAACTTCTCCTTGGTGTTGTTGACGTCAAAGTATTTTATTCTCGCGCCACCCACGGAACCGTATCTCGGCACGCCGTCAATAAACACTATACTGCATTTATACTTTTTTCCGTCATGCTCGATAACGCCTTTATACTTTTCTCTTGTGTCGTCGGATATACGCTCCGTCGGCTCCATGTCGGCAAAAAAGTCAAACCTATATAGTTCAAACGGAGATTGTTCCAGCATTGCCGCGCTGTCGGCGTTGCACTCTATCGCGTTGATGCCGTTGCAAAAAACCGCGCGTTTTTTGGATAATATCAAATATCTCAGTCTTCTACCCTTTTCGCGGTCGAGATAAGTGTACTGCAAAAAGCTGGACGGCGTGATTGACCGCATTACATAGTTGAACACAAACAACGCCACAACCAGCACAACGCCAAGGATTGAACACACCGCCATCACAGCGCCGGATGTCAGCATGGACGCTATAAGCAGTCCCAGCGCACCGCCGCCCAGAAAAAAGTTTATGACAAACTGCCACCACTTGGTAGTGTAAACGTCGTTTCTGGCGCTTGTTATCCTTTCCGCATATTTCTTTAGCGACGCGGTAAACCTTTGCTTTGCACTCTGCTGTTCGTTGTTTTGTTCGATTTCTTCCACTAATCCTTCTCCGAAAAACCGTCGGGATAATTACCGGTAAAGCACGCGTCGCAAAACCTATCGCCCAGCCCCACATTTTTAAACGCCTCGATGGGCAGGTACCCTAGCGAATCCGCGCCTATGGATTTGCGTATTCCCTCAACGTCCATGCGCACCGCCGCCAAATGCTTGCGGTCGGGAATGTCAGAGCCGTACGGGCAGGAATGCACAAACGGAGGCGAAGCAATGCGCATGTGCACCTTTTTTGCACCGCCGTCCTTGATAAGCTTTATTAGGTTGGCGCTTGTCGTGCCGCGCACAATGGAGTCGTCCACAAGCACCACGTCCTTGCCCTCTATCGCGCCGCGCAGCGCGTTTAGCTTGATGGACACCGCCTCGCGCCTAAGCTCGTCCGTGCCTTTTATAAACGTTCTGCCCACGTAGGAATTTTTGACTAATCCGTCCGCGTACATTATTCCGCTCGCGTACGAATAGCCGAGCGCAAAGTGTAACCCGGAGCTGGGCACGCCGATGACAACGTCCGCTTCGGCAGGCGCCGCCTTGTATAGTTCCTTGCCAATATCTATGCGCGCGCAGTATACGCTTTTTCCGTCGATAAAGCTGTCCGGCCGCGCAAAGTAAACAAATTCAAATATGCACTGTGCGGGTTTCTTGCCCACGGCGGCGTCAAAGTGCGTGACTCCGTTATCGTCTATTTTAATAAGCTCGCCCGGCTTGACGTCGCAAAGCGTCTCTGCACGAATGACGTCAAATGCCGCCGTCTCGGACGCAAAGAAGTACGTATTGTTTCTTTTGCCCATGGACAGCGGTTTAAACCCGTACGGGTCGCGCACCGCCATAAGCTTTTTGGGACTCATAAGTATTATGGAGAACGCGCCCTTAAGCCGCGCCACTACGGACAAAAGCGCTTCTTCCGCGCTGTGCGTTTGCGTGCGCGCAACGGCCACCATGTTCATAACCATTTCCGCGTGCGAGGCGGACTGAAAAATCGCGCCGCGGTGTTCAAGCTCGCTACGTAGCTCGTTGTAATTGGTGATTGTGCCGTTTAAGGCAATGGTCATCGAGCCCTTGCAGTACCGCGACACAATGGGCTGAACGCCGTCGCTCTGCTCGCCGGTGTAGCCGTAAAGCACGTGTCCGACGCCTATCTTGCCCTTGAGTGTGGATAGGTTGTCCTTGTTGAACACCTCGTTTACAAGCCCCTTGCCCTTTACAGTGTACAGCCCGACATAGTTGTTGGTAACAATGCCGCAGCTCTCCTGTCCCCTGTGCTGCAAGGTGTAAAGCCCGTGATACAGATCTATGGCGACGTCTTTGCCGTCAAAGTCGTATGCCCCCATTACTCCGCATTCTTCGTGAATCATAAGTACTCCGTCTTAGGTGATATCGTGTAATTATAGTACCACAAAACGCGACTTTTCGTCAAGCAATTAGAGAATTCGGAATTCGGAATTATCGCCAATCGGTCTTAAACTTTTTATATGCGCAACAACCGAAGAAAAATCGAAATTTATCTTTTTCTTATTTTCGGTGCAGGCAGGTCATCATACATAACCTCAACCAGTTCTGCCAAATACTTCTTGTCGTCCACATTATCTACAAGCAACATTTCTTTTGCACCTTCGTACGGCAAAGAGTAAGCCGCTTGCGGCATATATGCAATAGCGGATTTTACAGGCTTTACAAGCAATCTGTCGTCATAGATGCCGCCCACAAGTCTACCACGATAGTAAATTAAAAATTCGCCCATCATAGGCTTATAGGTTATCTCGTTTAAGTCCGATAATTGCTCCAAAATGAAATTCAAATATTCTTTTGTTGACGGCATAATTCCTCCGAAGAATTACTGTTTATTGCACAATAATTTTATCATAATCCAAAGCAAAAAACAAGAGCAACAAACAATGTCGTTGCTCTTGAAAACCGCGTTATAAAAACGGTTTAATCATTTCGATTGCCCAATAAAAAATTCGTGGGACGTTTGATTTTAACAAGGCTATTATTTCGGCGCGGTTTAGTGCGGTTACTTCGCTTGCACAAAATATCGAGCCGACCGCCTTTGTCTTGCCTATGGCTATTGCGGCGTAAGCATGATCGCCTATAGCAAAGTATTTTCCGACGGCGAGCGCGCCGACCGAAAACTCCCCGATTGCCGTTGCGCCGATTGCAAGCGCTCCCAAGCACACCGCGCCTAACGCGATTACTCCCGCAGAGATTGCGCCTGCGGAAATAAACCCCAACGCAAACACGCCAAACGATAACAACCCCAGCGACAGCAAACCGAAAGACAGCAGCCCCAGCGAAAAGAACCCGACGGATATTAAGCCTCTTGCACAAAAGCCGATTGCAATAATGCCCTTTGCCGTTTTGCCAAAACCAATGTTAATATGCCACAGAGGGACACCGCGCACAGTCCTTGCACTTTTTCTTTCGTAATGGAAATCGGTGAACGGGCTTCTTATGCCTAATTGATCCTGTTGAGTTTTTTCGTCTACCTTATCCTTAAGCAGATAGTCCATGGAACAATCATAAAGCTCGCCGAGCTTAATAAGTTTGTCGGTTTCCGGGTATGCCAAATCCGATTCCCAGCGGCTTACCGCTTGGCGCGACACACCGAGAATGTCCGCAAGCTGTTCTTGGGTATAGTTATTGTCTTTGCGTAATTTAGCGAGTTTATCACCCAACGACATTATGATAGATTCTCCTTTCTCATCATGCAAACATTATAGCACGGAAAAGAATATATTTAAACCAACTTGCAATTTCTTTTTGTAACCTTGGGGTTGCTTTTAACTATTAATCCTCATTCCTCTTCCGGCTGCACCGTGTCTTGAGTGAGGTCAGTATTCACCTCCTCGCCGATTTCACCATCGCCCTGCGACACGACAACTTTCTTCCTTCGGCGGAAAATCTTGTTGCGGAAAAGCACCAGGTTAAACGCTATAAACGCGACAAAAAGTATGGACATGGTAATTATGCTTTCCGTAAGTCCCTTAGGACAGTAGCCGAGAAGCAGCAACAGTCCTCCGCCGAACGCGATTGCCGGCAGACCGGAAAACACCATATTGGACGAAGCCGGCGTTTCCAGCTTGGGATCGATTTCGCGGAGTAGGATCATGCCGTTGCTTGCCGTGCCTGTCATCATGCCGAACATGGAGATAAACCCTTCGTGCTCGTAGCCCTTGTAGATATTGTTTGCGACCAAGCGAATGTATACAAACGTAGCCAACGCGCCCACCGCGCAGATTATGATAAGCTGCCACCACATGGCGGAAAACTTGTTCCAGTCGATTGCCGCCACGCCCGATATAATCATCATGTCAAACATAAAGCCGCTTATGCGGTCCAAAAGATAGTTGTTGGTCAGCTCACGCTTAATTATTTTCTTCTTTGAAAAAAGGTTGAGCAGCAGCCGCACCGAAAGCGCAAGCAGGGATCCCAAAAGGAAGTTGAAGCCCCAAATCAAATTGACGTTTACAAGCCGCATTATTCCGTACACAATGCCGTAGATAAGCACCACAAGGCTTATGTTGATTGTGATTTTGTCCACCGATTCGGTGTTGGGTATTTCGTTCTGTCCTACAAAATCCTCCACCTTGTGCTCGTCCTCGCCGCTTGTCACAACCTTCAACTTGCCGCGACGCCGCAAAATATTTAGGTACACGACGCCCACAATTGACGCCACAAAAAAGCCTATTGCCGCAACGGACAATCCAAATGTTGTTCCGCCCACAAAGCCGTAGTCGCTTTCATAGAGCTTGCCGTAATTTAAGGCTTGCCCGGTGCCCTGACCAAAGCCCAACGCAAGTATCACCCCGCCAGCCGCAAAGGAAAAGCCTCCTGCGACAAACAAAATGATTGTTATGGCAATGCCCAACATGGCTTGCAGGGAGTACACGCCGCCCTGCAACACGCCCGATTCCAAAATCGCCTTAGTCGTGGTCTTTCTGTTGCCGGAGTTCTTTTTCAGCGCCGTCGCGATAAATCCGAGCGCCAAGCAGTGGTACGTGATTATTTCCATTAAGTCGTTGTTGATAAAACGGTCGACCGCGGGTATCAGCTTCAATAGCAAAACAATCGTGCCGCCGAGCAGCGCCGACGGGATAAGACTTTTGCGCATAAACGGGATTGTGCGCCGAAGCATATTGCCGAGTAGCATTGCCGCAATAAGAATAAAAATCTGCACAAGCGCCTTCCACACCGCAGCGTCCGCAAATGACTCGACGGTGAGCAAAAAGCTCGGGTTAACAATATTAGCGTTGATCGGGATTGAGGTAAAGCCCATAGTATTTATCCCCTCCTTGTTCCTGTATTTGCTCACACACGCGGTTGAAAAACAGCATATACTTTACGCCGTTAAACCGCTCCGGTCCAATGACTAAGTATGATTTGTTGCCTATGTTAAAGGAAAATTTATCGCCGTCCTGGCCGCTGAAGCCCGAAATGTCCGACGTGGAAAACCTCATGTCGCCAACGGTCAAAGCGTCTTTTGTCAAGCTCAGCGTGCCTTGCGCGACAAGCATGCGCTTTTGTTCGGTCTTGTCGTACAGCTCGATACTATCGTCCGACAGCAAAACGTCGGAAGTCTCCAAATCGTAACCCAGTACATATTGTTGCTGAAACTCGTACCAATCGACAACCTTGTCAAACTTGAAATCGGGATCCGGCGAAGTAAGATGCAGATCCTCGCCGTAGTTAACGGTCAAGCCGCAGTCAGTACACACAACGTCGTTGCCGTGCGAGACGAGCGTGGAAGCCGCTCCGCACTTGGGACAGACAAACAATTGCCGCTCCAGGTACTCGGCGCGCTCGTCGGATTTGTACAGTTCGCCGCTGTCCGAATCTATCACTTTAAGCGCGGAAATTATCGTGCTGTACAGCTCGTCGTCGCTCATAGCGGAAATATCTTCCCACGATACAATGCGGTTGATTTCGCCGACATGTTTACCTTTACGGATTGATTTTCCCCAGCGCGGTTGCACGCCGTAGCCGCCGCGAAAGTTGTACAGAATCAGCGGAAGCTTAAGCATGCGGACAAGCTTGACTATGGACTTGTCTATAGGAAACATGCTGTCATTCCACTGGCGGTTGCCCTCGGGAAAGACGGCTACCGTGCCACCCTCCCGAGCGATTTTACACATTCGGCGAATACAGCCGACGTCGGCAAAACCTTTGCGTTTTTTTATCGGGCCGAAGCAATAAAAAAGTAGGCGCAAATACCATTTTTTGGAATACAGCGCGTCGCTTGCCACAAAGTATATGGGCCGCTTTATCGTAAGCGCCAACAATGCAGGGTCGAGGTAGCCCTGGTGATTTGACAATATAAAGTAGTTTTGCTTTTTATCTAACTTGACAGTTTTTGTCTTGAAGTAAAGCTTTCGCGCGAGGATATATCCGATTGGCCGCAACGCCCAAAAAAAGAACCTATGCCGTCTTTTGACATACTTTTTCACAATGCACCTCCTCGCCGAATTTTCCGCACGCCATTCCGCCGCAGTGTTTTATCTCCCCCCTATGACGTATTTAAACTACCGATATATTGTAACACAAAACAAAATAAAAAACAAGACCAAAAAAGCAAATTCAGAATCATGAATTAAGAATGACTGTTTGTTTGGCTTAACACTTCTATATAAAATCCACACAGTTTATAACTGTGTGGAATAAGGTTGAGATCCTTCACTTCGTTCTGGATAACAAACAATCATATTCTTCATCCTTTATTTAAACGATGCTAATATAGAACAATAAAAGAAATTATATTTGTGCAGTTTGTTTTGTCATTCTAAACAAGCGCGTCAGCGCGCTGTGAAGAATCTCTTCCCCAATCGTATTTACTGCCGCATAGTTTATAACTGTATAGTTAATAAGGTTGAGATCCTTCGGTTGCTTCGTAGGACAAAACAAGCTTGACGTTAAATTAAAATTTATAATTGAGATATGGCAAGTATCTTTTTATTAAGCGCTTCAATGACGGTATTTTCGTCGTACCCGTTTTCGCCTATCAAGGCTTCTATCTCATAACGACATTCCGTAAGCTCACAATCATCGTGCGGAATAAAATTAAGCTCAATGTCTCCTGCGCCGTCCGTAATAAGCCATTCGTGTACGCCTTCTCTGTAACCCGTAATAGGAACCAGATTACCGTTAAGAAAATATTTAATACATTTTATATAATCATCGACAATAATATCAAGATCGGTGCGTGAATTGTCTGTGGGCATATTGTGTCCAAAAAGCCATGATAGCGCACTTCGCTTTACTTCTTTAATGGAAAGTAGTTTTTTCTTCATTTTCTCATTACTCGCTAAATTCTGTTTGTCTTACAATCATTCTACCATAATTCCATGAACAAATCAAGAGCAACAGTATAAG
Organism: Clostridiales bacterium; assembly: GCA_022508365.1. Classification (GTDB taxonomy): domain Bacteria; phylum Bacillota; class Clostridia; order Christensenellales; family Pumilibacteraceae; genus Anaerocaecibacter. The sequence goes on from JAFLVH010000041.1 coordinate 14,228, forward strand.
TTTCCGTTACGCACCAAAAGAAATGAGCGGCTTTTACACCGCTCACTCTGAACTCTTAACTCTAAACTATTCCGCTCCGCCCTCGTCCTCGATTATCTCTTGGTGGGGTGCGGTGGCTACGCACACGACGGTGCCCTGGTTCTTTACGCGCATCATTCTTACGCCCTGGGAGCCTCTGCCTATCTTGCTTATTTCCTTGACAAGCATTCTTATGATTGTGCCGTTATCGGAAATGACCATTACGTCGTCGTCGGGGTTGACCAGCTTAAGGTTGACAAGCCTGCCCGTTTTTTCGTTGAACGTACCGGCCTTTATGCCCTTGCCGGCGCGCGACTGGAGTCTGAACTCGTCAATATCGGTGCGCTTGCCAAAGCCGTTTTCGCTGACGGTCAAAACGTCGCAATCGGGCAGAACAATGGTCATGTCCACGACGTTGTCGTCCTCGTCAAGCCGCATAGCTCTGACGCCCTGCGTATCCCTGCCCATAAGCCTTACGTTCTCCTCGGAGAAGCGTATGCACTTGCCGCTTTGCGACGCAATCAGTATCTCGTCAATGCCTCCCGACTGCTGAACGGAAATGAGCTCGTCGCCCTCCATAAGCTTGATGGCTACCTTGCCGACCTTGCGGATTTGCTTAAACTCGGTGAGCGCCGTCTTTTTAATCATGCCGCGTTTTGTCGCCATTACGAGGTTGCCCTTGTACATGTCGTCGGCAATGGGGATTATGGCGCTGACCTTTTCGCCGTCGTTAAGCTGCAGCAGATTGACAATCGCCCTGCCTCTTGCGGTGCGCTCCGCCTCGGGAACGGCGTATGCCTTGTCCGCGTACACCCTGCCGAAGTTGGTAAAGTACAGCAGCGTGTCGTGCGTGTTGGTGACAAACATCTTTTCGACAAAGTCCTCTTCCTTGGGCCTATGCGCGGTAACGCCCTTGCCGCCGCGGTGCTGGGCCTTGTACTCTGTGACGGGAAGACGCTTTATATATCCGTAGTGCGTCATGGAAATGACAACGTCCTCTTTGTCGATAAGGTCGCCGATATCGATTTCGTCATAGTCGATTACAAGCTCGCTGCGGCGCGGATTGTCATACGCTTCCTTAATCTCGTTAAGCTCGGCGCGGATGATATCGGTGACGCGCTTGGGGCTGGACAGAATGTTCTTATAGTCGGCAATCTTTTCCTTGAGCGCGGCAAGCTCGGCCTGGAGCGCGTCTATTTCCAGACTTGTAAGACGGCGCAGCTTCATTTCGAGAATGGCGTTTGCCTGCTTGTCGGACAGATAGAACTCCGCCATCAACTTTTCCGCCGCTTCCACGTTGTCGCGGCTCTGCTTGATTATCTTGATAACCTTGTCTATATTGGCCTGGGCTTTTACAAGTCCTTCAACAATATGCTCGCGTTCCTGTGCAGCTTGCAGGTCGTGCTTTGTGCGGCGGACAATAATTTCCTCTTGGTGAACGAGGTAGTATTCCAGCATCTCCTTGAGGTTGAGGATTTTGGGCTCTCCGTCCGCAAGCGCGAGGAAGGTTATGCCCTGCGACACCTGAAGGTTGGTGTGCTTAAACAGCGTGTTAAGTACAACCTGCGCCTGCGCGTCGCGCTTGACCTCTATAACAATGCGCATGCCGCTGCGGTCGGATTCCTCTTTTATGTCGGAAATGCCCTCTATGCGCTTGTCCTTGACAAGGTCGGCGATCTGAACGATAAGCTTTTCCTTGTTTACTTGATAAGGAAGCTCGGTGACAACAATGCGCTGACGCATAATGTCGCTGCCGTCGCGCACCGGATATTCCTCTATCTCGGTCTTGGCGCGCATTATTACGCCGCCCTTACCGGTCTTGTACGCGCGCTTGATGTTGGCCCTGCCCATGATGAGGCCGCCCGTCGGATAGTCGGGCGCAGGCACGTACCTGCACAGCTCGTCCACCGTGATCTCGGGATTTTCAATCAACGCGTCGATTGCGGCAATAACTTCGCCAAGGTTGTGCGGAGGGATTGCCGTTGCCATACCTACCGCTATACCGTCCGAACCGTTGACCAAAAGGTTGGGGAAGCGCGACGGAAGCACCGTGGGCTCCTGAAGCGAATCGTCAAAGTTGTTGGTCCAGTCCACCGTTTCCTTGTCTATATCGCGAAGCATCTCGGACGCGATTTTTGCAAGGCGCGCCTCGGTATAACGCATAGCCGCGGGCGGATCGCCGTCCACCGAACCGAAGTTGCCGTG
>JAFLVH010000042.1 GCA_022508365.1 Clostridiales bacterium
CGTCCGTTCCCGCGCACGTTGAGATGATGGGTCTTATCGGCATGGGCAACAACCCGATGGTGGGCGCAACGGTCGCCTGCGCAGTTGCGGTAAGCTTGGCGAAATAGTTCAGAGTTCAGAGTTCAGAGTTCAGAGTTAAGAGTTAAAAATAAGGATAAATTTTATTAGAGTGGCTTTGTCGGCGATAAAGCTACTCTTTTTTTCATAAATCAGTTGCAATTTATTTGGTTTCGTGGTAAAATAAAGTATGACAACGGCGTCGGAATAGTTTTTCCGCGCCTTTTTTTGAGAGAAGGGATATGAAAAAACGGCTTATTATATTAATATTGGCGGCGGTGATGCTGTTAGTAACGGCGGCGGCTTTTGTCGCTTGCGGCGACGACCCCAAGGTGCAATACTCCGTGACGGTTGTCGACGCGGAAGAAAATCCAGTTAGCGGCATAACCGTTTCCTGGCGGCAGGGCGGCAAGAGTAAGGGCAGCGCCAAAACCAACGCAAACGGCGTAGCCAAGACTAAGCTTGTAGACGGCGTGTACACAATAGTGCTCAGCGGCTATGATGAAGGGCTTACTTACACGTCGATTTCGGTTGCTTCGGGCATGAATCCCACGTTGATGTTGGAAGTGATGCATGTCAAGTACTCCGCGCACGTTAAGGACGTAAACGGCGCCAATGCAAGCGGATTAAAGGTTGTATGGTCGGACGCAAGCGGCGTAAAGGGCGAGGACACCACCGACGCGGACGGCATGGCGGAATGCGAGCTCGTATACGGCACATACACTGTGTCCATACCCAATCCTCCCGCGGGCAGTGTTGCGGACACTCTTACCGTTACCGGAAAGAACCCGGGCGCTATCTTTGAACTCAGAGCGGGCAATACCGTTACGTATTCCGTGACTGTCAGGAGCGAGGGCGGACTCAAGCTAAAAGGCGTCAACGTAATGGTATACAAAGGCACGGGTATAAGCGATGAAGGACTTGTTGTTTCAAGCAGGACCAATGCCGCGGGCGTATTGGAGTTTACAAACGAGCCGGGCAACTACACAGTAGTTCTGCCCACCGTTCAAGAGGGCTACACCATAACCAAACAGGCGACGCTTACCGCCGCGCTCAGGCAGAGCGAGATTGTGCTGTCCTCGTCCGTTATAATGTCCAAAGCGCCGGACAGCAAAATGTATTTGATCGGCGATATAATTCACAACTTTGCTTTTACCACGCCGTACGATGTGGACGGCAGTCCCAAAACATATTCCATTGCAGAGCTGCTGGAGGAAAAAGAAGCCGTTGTAATAAACAACTGGGGTACAAAATGCTCTTATTGTGTAAAAGAAATGCCCGCTATGCAGGCTATGTACGAAAATTACAGCGACAGAATAGAAATTTTGGCTATCAGCAACTATATGGGCGGCGACAGCGATTCCGCAATAAACAGCTATATAGCGAGCGAGGCTGCCAAGGGCAACAATTACACCTTTCCGCTCATGCGCGACAAGTCGGGTCTTGGCTCGCACTTCAACATTCAGGGCTGGCCCACGACGATAATTGTCGATCGCTACGGTGCAATAGCGCACATAGAGGAAGGCGCCATTTTGCAGACCGAGGTTTGGGAGCGGCTTATAGACAAGTTTGTGGGCGACGATTATGTGCAGAGCTTTAATCCGGGCGATGAAAAAAGCGATCCCGTAACAAGTGAGGTTGCCAAGCCCGATGTCGTTCTTCCCGAAAACCATTACGAGCTTGTCGCCACCGCTATCAACAAGTTTACCGCAACGGACAATATGTACGTAAAATGGGCGGGCGTAAATAAGGACGAAGAAAACGCCGAATACGTCTGGCCGTTTATACTCAAAAAGGAAGCGGGCATTTCGCCCGACCAGGAAGTGCTGTGCGCGAGCAACTCCGGCAAGCACAACTCCTGGGCGATAATTTACGCCGACGTCAAGATGCCGCTCGGCAAGGTGTTTACATTTGACTTCTATTCCGACACGGAGGAGTACTACGACGCATTCTCCGCCGTATGGGACGGCAGAAACATTTGGTCTATCTCCGGCAAGAGTGAGGACGGTTGGGCGACATGCTATCTGTACTCCGAGCTGGACACAGACGAACATTCGCTTGCCCTTGCCTACATTAAGGACGGCAGCACAAGCGAAGGCAAGGACAACGTGTACATTCGCAATGTGCGCTTTGAGGACATAGGGGATATCGATTCTTCCGACATGCTGCGCGGCGCAGCGTTCGGAGTTCCGGCGGAAAACGCCACAGAATTCCCGCATTACGCTCCGGTGGAGATCGGTGCGGACGGCTACTATCATGTGAACACGGGCGAGCTTGAAAACGGCGAATATGCGGGCGACGACAATTCTCCCATGCTGTTTGCCAACATGACCGGTGTAACAAACTGGAGCAATCGCTATTCGGTTTACGAGCTTGCGGCCGGCGTCAACGAGGACGGATATTATGTTGTTAACTGCAACTTTACCATAGACGGAGTGACGCGCGATTACCGCAACGACATAATAGAATACTGTCAGATAGCGACGTTCTCGGACATAGACGGTTATGTGCCTGTGGATGAGGATTTATATAAGCTGCTTGACGCATTTGTAAAGAGCGCGGCGCCGGACTACTATCACGCAAACAAGAGCTGGCTGGAGCTTTGCTACTTCTTCTCGCATTACGGTGCGGGCGAGCCTGCCGGCAATCCCATAATCGGACTGACCAAAAAGACGGCAATACCCGTAGTGGCAGACACCGTTTACACCGCCGACGTCACGCGCGTCATGACGCCCTTCCCGTCGGTCATATATTCGTTTACTCCCACCGAGAGCGCGGTGTACAAGGTGGAATCTCTGTTGCCGAGCGGCGGATTCAGTGCGCAGGCGTGGTTGTACGACGACGGGACAGAACCCGACAACGGCTTTGCGTATGACGGCGACGACAGGTTTGTCCGCAACGGCGTCAACGAGCAGAACTTTACTATCTATCACTACATGACCGCAGGTCATAAGTATTATGTAAAAATCGCGTTCCTCATGGAGGAGGGCTCGCCTGTCAGTGGGGAAATGGATTTTAAGCTTACCAAAGTCGGAGATACCTACACGGAGCTTAGGCCTGCATCTGCGGGGTTCTTCACTATGGTTTTAGCGCCGGATGGCGAAACAATAATCGGCATGGAGCTTGCCGGCGCCGTGGAATACGCAAAAGACAATGACGGATATTATCACGTCAAGAATGCGGACGGAAGCTTAGGCAGCTATATATACCTTGACGTAGAGTACGCTACTCGCGTCAACCTGATACCCTTTAAGGACCTTGTCAACAAAAAGGATCAAAACCCCGAGCCTCCGTATGCGGACCTCACTTACAATATGTTTGACTTCCGTTACGCAACGCTGTATTATGACGAAAAAGAGGGCGACGAGACCACAACCTATTATCAGACCGGCTATGACCTAACCGAAAATGCCAAGGACGTTGACAGGGTGTTCAAGGACTACACCGACGACTTTAAAGCGCTTATCGCAACAGCCGATGAGAACGGTCTTGTCAAGGTAAACGACGAGCTGATTAACATACTCAGCATGTTTATAGAAGTGCGTGTAAACAACATCTGGAACTATGTATACGAAAAAGCGCTTGAAAACGAGTGGCTCAGATTCTGCTGGTATTATAAGACGCATGACGTAAACAATCCTTAAACGGGGCATACTAAATATACGGTTTTATCGCTGCAGGGCGAAAACATAAAAAATTTTTTTGGAGGTAAGAAAAAATGACAAAACTGCGTAACAGAATTGTACTTGTTCTTTTGGCGCTTTGTCTTGTCGTGTTCGCGGGCGTTATGGTGGCGTGCGGCGGCGACAAAAAGTCCGGAAGCAGTACAGCTAATTACACCGTTACCGTCAAGGCGGACGGGGCTGCGGCAAGCGGTGTAAAAGTTACCGTCAAAAAGGGCAGCGCTTCGGTCGGCTCTAAAACCACCGGCGCCGACGGCAAGGCTACATTTAAGCTTGCTAAGGACAAGGGCTACTCCGTGACGCTATCCGATTTGCCCGATGGCTACGAAGTGCCGGAAGGCGCTACGCTAACCTTTGGTGCGGGTTACGAGCTTACGGTAAACCTTGCGGAAACATTTGTTTACAAGGTAAAGCTTGTTAAGGAAAACGGCGATCCGTTCTACGCCGAGGGTGTGACTGTCGGCATTTGCTTGGCAGACGGCAATTGCCTTGAGCCTGTTGCTATCGACACCACCGGACTTGCCAAGATAGAGGCGGCAAAGAACGACTATCACATTCAGATTCTCGGTCTTCCCGCAGGCTATGCGTACGAGGCGGACAGCAACGGCTATTCCATGCACCAAAACAGAAACGGCGAGTACATAATGCACGGCGACGGCAATACGTACAACAGCCTTTCCGCAACTGTTAACGAAATGACGATAACCGTTTATCAGGTTAATCATCTCGACCTCACTTCCATGACCAAGCTCACGGACGAGCAAATCGAGGAGTATGCGGAGGAGCATTATTTGGAAATCGACGGCGGCGCGGCGTACAAGGTTACCGCAACCGTCCCCGCAGGCTCCACCCTGTACTATTCCTTTACCTCGGCATATAACGGCAACTATACCATATACCGCGTAGGATATGGTACAGATTTCTATGTAAACGACTCGTTCATGCTGGAGGACAACGGCAATTATTACTGGAGCGGACCTATTGCCACCACCGTCGGCAATACGTATTACGTAAACATTGTCAACTACAACAACGAGGAAGACGTCGATATCGAGTTTATCATTGCCACGCCGTCGGCGTCTTATGCAAAGCTCACTGCGGCCGGCACTGTGGAAGTGACGCTGTACAAAGCGCAAGCGAGCGCGGTGATAGAGTTTGCCCCGGCAACCTTCGGCGCTGCGTTCAAGGCGACCGTTCAGGGCGCTGCAACGGCTAAAGTAGGTTATTACGGATATGATGATTATTCCGTAAAAAATATGTGGCAGTATCTTGAAGACGAGGATTATGTAGCGGACAGCAACACTTCCTTCAAGCTTACCCAGAGCATGGCGACCTACGAAAAAGTGTATTTGGGCGTTTCCGTCAAGGCGGCAAGCTATCCCGCAACGGTTGCGGTCAAGCTCGAAAAGCTTAGAGATATCGAGGACGTTTACAATGTAATCGAGACGGAAGATTCTCTTGCAACATATGCCGCTCCTTCCGGCAAAGAGCTTGTTCCCGTTCCGCTTGACGGATCGGCAGACGTTGTCAAGGGCGCGGACGGATATTATCATCTTAACGACGAAAACGGTCCCATCGTCATGGTGGTTCTCACCAAAAACTTGGATATAGACAGATTTAGCTTCGGCGGCGCTGTGGCATATATCGAGCTTGCCAGCAACTTCCAACTTAATCCGTACATCGTAAATGTTACCTCGGATGAGGATATGAGCGATCTTACCAAGGGCGACACCTTTGACGATTACCGCTATGTTTTGCGCGGCTTTAAAGATTACGTATACGACGAAGCGAACAATGCAAAGGTTCCCACCAATATCACATATAGCAAGGACTACTATGCCAAGTACGTCAACGCCGACGGCGCATACCCGCTTAACGACGAGCTTAAGGATATTTTGGAAATATTGGAATATCAATTGTACGGCGCGGTGTCTTCTTGGATGTTTGCCTGCTACTACTACGACGATTTTGTAGAGCCCGATGTTATCGCCGGCGAGTACAAGTTTGTTAAGACGATGGAAGCCGACGGTTGGGGCAGAAAGGTCGGTGACGAAACGACGATCGGCTATGACGAAGAAACCGAAGAACCGATACGCGGCTCCCTTACCATGGACGAGTACAAGCTAATGGTAGACAAACGCGGCACCTTTGCTATTTATCAATTGTCGCGCGAAGGCGGATATCAGTTGATATGGGAATACGGCTCCGGCGTTTGGTCTAAGTCCGGCGACACCTATACCTTTACCGTGCCCGACGGCAACAACTATTGGGATGACGACAGTAACGATTGGGTATACGAGGATTATATTTACACCGTAATATTCAACGCGGCAAGCGGCAGAATTATTCTTACCGGAAGCGACGACACAGTATGGATCTTCCAAAAGGGCGGCGAAAACGAGATCGTTAAAGTTCTTGAAGATGATGACGGTGAGATTATGCTGGAATTGTACGACAACGACACATTCAAGCTTTACGAAGGCTATAATCTTGTCGCAAGCGGAACGCACGTACCCGGCGCAAACGGCAGCATCGCGATTTCCGTGACAAGCGGAACAGCCACCATATCGTACGCCAACGGCATGTACACCGTTAAAATCGGCAATAACGAGTACGAGATTGACCCCGTCGAACACGAGACGATATACTCCGAGGACGGCAAGGCCAAGATGAAGACGTACTTTGACGAAAGGACTTATGAAATGACTGTCAGGTTCTTTGTCGAGACCGACGGCGAATGGGTGCAGATTGCTTACTGCGCAATCGATGCCGATTTGCAAAATCAGACATATGCCGTGTCGGAGTATTACGAAAAGGCCGACTATGTCAAGAGTGTGGAAATCATAATGGACGGAGAAGACGAAGCGGTAAAAGTTAAGGTAACAAATACCGATGACACTTCCGTCACGTATGTGTTTGAGATGTAAAAAGAATTAATCCCACACAATAATCCAAAACAAAAAACCGCTGCGAAAATTCGCGGCGGTTTTTGCTTGACAAAACGATTTTATCGGTATACAATATGCTTACAAGTTCTTTGGGGCGGGGTGAAATTCCCCACCGGTGGTAAAAGTCCACTAAGACCGCATAATTCGTCAGCGCATTCATCGTGTGATGCGGACTACGTTTGTCGAGACGCCTTGGTCATGTAGGAGGTTCTACACTCCCGTCGGCGGCTCGCCAACAGTTGTCCACCTGACACGCGACTGCGCCGCCGAGGATATTAATGCGGTCCCGATCGGGTGAAATTCCCGAACCGACGGTATAGTCCGGATGATAAAAGAATTTATTAAGTCGCATTAGGCTCCCCAAAGATTTTGGGGAGTTTTTTATTTTTTAAAATTCTAAATGACGGGTAGTTTAGTAAAATTACCATCATTCCGAGCTTGCCGAGGAATCTAGGCGAAGCCGCACCATTGAGTCTATATCTACCACAATGCGGCGGTTCGCCTAGACCCCTCCACTGCGGTCGGGGTGATGGGTGATGTAAGCCCCGCCATAAAGATGAGTTCATTCGGAGGACAAAAACGCTCAGGATGAAAAATAATAGGGAGGCATTATGTCACAGGAAAACACAAAAAAGGGAATTAGCTCTACGCATATCGCGTTTATAGCAATGTTCGCAACATTGGCAGCCGTTTTGTACATACTCAACTTTGCACTGCCGTTTGCCTTCCCGAGCTTTTTGGAATTTAAGCTGTCCGATATTCCCATATTGATAGGCACGTTTACGCTCGGTCCCATTTCCGGCGCGATAATCGTGGTTGTGGAAATACTTATCAAGCTTGTCGTTAAGGGCACGACCACCGTATTTGTGGGCGAGTTATCCGATCTTATAACCTCTTGCGTGTTTGCCGTCACCGCCGGCGTCATATACAAAAAACACCGTACCTTTAAGGGTGCGCTTGTAGGCATGGCAATAGGCACGGTTGCAGAGGTAGTCGTTGCGATTATCATAAACAGGTTTGTGCTTGTGCCGTTCTATTTGGAGTTTTTTTCCCACGGCAGCTGGGCGCCCCTTCTCGGCATGATGAAGCCGCTTTTCCCGTCGATTACAAAGCAAACTTTTTACAATTTTTATCTGTGGGTGTCCGTGCTGCCGTTCAACCTTTTGCGCTGCCTTGTGGCCATTGTCGTCACGCTTTTGGTGTACAAACGCATATCAAGGCTTATTAATTCGGTCAACCGCAAGATCTACGGCAAAGAAGATCACGACGAGCAAAAGTCCAAACGCACAACGATAATATTCATCTGCGTGGGCGTATTTTTAGTGGCGCTGCTTATCACCTTTGCGCTGTTGAGAGAATTTGTATTTTAGTTAAGAGTTCAGAGTTAAGAGTTCAGAGAGATGTTTTGCACCCATCGTTTCGACCGAAGCGAAGCGGATAAATCTCTTTTGCTCTCACATTTACTTCAACAACGAAATCAATTTATATCTTTTTATAGGCGAAAAGTCCATATCTATTAGCGCGTATTCTTTAAGCGACGAGGCGACGGAAAAACCCTGTTCGTGCTCGAAGTAAGGGCATAATGAATACTTGTTAAGCTCATGCACAAGCGGCGGCCGCAATACGTTAAATCCGGCGGCTTCAATCTCCTTTGCGTTTTTTGTTTTGCACAAGGCGTAATCGGCGCTGTCGTTTTTTACGGGCGGCAGGGTGCAGTCAAGCGAGGCAAGCGCGGCGAGGTTGGACTTTTTGCGTGCTTGGATTTTGGGCGCAACCGATAGATGCGCGCACGCGAGCGCCGCCGAATAGTTGTTAAGCCTGTAATCGTGGTTTTCGCCGTCGGTGTACTCGTATCTTGTGAATTGTCTTGCTTTGCTACGTTCGTCTCCGCACACCACCGCGCCGCCTCCGCCGTCAGACCCGAGCGCAATAACGCAATAATCACAGTCAGGGACCATACCAAGAGCGTCCGAGCAAAGCTCTATTACGGGGACGTTCCACGCCTTGCACAGGGGGATTATTACGTCGTAGTCGGGCTTACTCCCGAACGCATTGTCAATGATGACAGCCTTGGGAAGCTTATTTTGAAGGCTTGCCCATACAAGCGCCGTTTCCAGTGCGAGTGGCGACACGCACCGCGTCGTAGGATCGCAGTCCAAAAAAACGGGCGCCGCACCCATGTTGGCAATTGGCGTAAGATAGGAGTAGAATGTGAAAGTAGGCGCAAAGACGTAATCGCCGCTTTTAACGCCGCATAAGTAAAGCGCGGTGTGAACGCCGCTGTCAAAGGTGTTTACGGCAACGGCGCTTTTTTCGGGTACGGCAACCTCATTTTCCAGCCGCGCCACATAATCCGTTCCGCTAAGCGCGTCCTCGAGCGCCGCCACCGCCTCGCCCTGTCTGTCGATAAATATCATACGGTTAGTATGTCCAATTCCGAATTCCGAATTCTGAATTCTGAATTTGATTAACGCTTGCAAACTGCGCGGTTGTATGCTATACTATTTATTAATCCCATTTTACGGCGGAAATACAGAAGGTAGGCAGGATATGAAAGCGATTGTATCGGTCACGGGCAAGGACAGAACAGGCATTATCGCGGCGGTTGCCGGTGAGCTTGCTTCAAACAATACCAATATTTTGGATATTACGCAGACTATAGTTCATGGCAACTTTGTAATGCTGATGCATGTGGAGGCGTCCGATTCCGTAGACCTCGGCACGCTCGGCGACAAGCTTCAGTCAGCCGTAAAGGATTGGGGCATTGTAGTGCATGTTCAGCACGAGGATTTATTCTCCAGTATGCACCGCGTGTAGCGAGTTCGGAGTTAAAAGGTAGGCCGCAAGCGGCATTAAGGATATAGTTCATGTTTACACAAAACGAGATACTCGAAACAATAGATATGTTGGACAACCGCCACCTGGACGTGCGCACGGTCACTGCGTCGCTGTCGCTGCTCGACTGCATAGACGGCTCGGCAAAAAAGTGCGCGGACAAGGTGTTCGACAAAATTATGCGCGTGTGCAATCGGCTTGTGCCCGTGTGCGATATGCTGTCCTCGCGCTACGGCGTAAAAATTGTCAATAAGCGAATTGCGGTAACGCCTATTTCCATAGTGGGCAGTGCCTGCGGCGATTATATAGGTTTGGCGCATGCGCTAGATTCGGCAGGCAAGGCGCTCGGCGTGGACTTTGTCGGCGGATATTCCGCGCTTGTGCAAAAGGGCGAAACGGACAAAGAAAAGGCGTTTTTGGATACTATCCCCGAAGCGCTGTCCACAACCGATATCGTGTGCGCCTCCGTCAACGTCGCGTCCACAAAGAGCGGAATCAACCTCGACGCGGTCGGCAGGCTGGGCAAAATAATCAAGGATTTGGCATACCGCACGCGAAACCGCGATTCCATAGGCTGCTGCAAGCTTGTGGCGTTTTGCAACGCGGTGGACGACAATCCGTTTATGGCCGGCGCGTTCACCGGTCTAAGCGAGGGCGAATGTACCATCAACGTGGGTGTGTCAGGTCCGGGCGTGGTGGAATACGAAATTAACAAGCACCCCGATTACGACATAACCGAAATCTGCGAGCTTATTAAGCGGACTGTGTTCAAGATAACGCGCCTCGGCGCGCTTATAGGCGGAGAGGCTGCAAAGGAGCTTAACCTCGCGCAGGGCATAGTGGATTTATCCCTTGCGCCCACTCCGGCGGTGGGTGACAGCGTCGCGCGAATCTTGGAAAGTATCGGCTTGTCGCGCGTCGGCGCATGCGGCACAACCGCGTGTCTTGCTCTACTTAACGACGCGGTCAAAAAGGGCGGTGTCATGGCGGCGCAGCGCGTCGGCGGACTATCCGGCGCGTTCATTCCGGTGTCCGAGGACGCCGGCATGATAGAGGCTGCGCAAAGCGGCGCAATAACAATAGACAAGCTGGAGGCTATGACTGCCGTGTGTTCGGTGGGCTTGGACATGATAGCCGTCCCCGGCGACACGCCTGCGGAAGTGCTGTCAGGCATGATAGCGGACGAATGCGCAATAGGCATGATAAACGGCAAGACCACCGCCGTGCGCGTCATTCCCGTTTACGGCAAAACCGTGGGAGAATCGGCGGACTTCGGCGGACTTTTGGGTGTGGCGCCCATTATGCCGATAAGCGCCGAATCGCCGGCAAAGTTTATCTCTCGCGGTGGGAAGATACCGCCGCCCATACATTCGTATAAAAATTAGTTGAAAGTACATTCATCGCGTGATACGGGCTACGTGTGGTTCGGCGCCTTGGTCATGTAGGTGGGTCTACACTCCCGTCGGCTCCTCGCCACCTGTTGCCCGTCTGACGCGCGACTGTACTTTCAAAATCGTTTTATTAGGAGGTTAAACTAATTAACATGAAAAGAAACGAGATTGACAAAAAGTATCACTGGGATTTGTCCGCAATGGTGGACAGTCACGAAACCTTTGAAAAGCTGTTCGGCGAGGTGGACGGTGCGCTCGAAAAACTCGAATCGTACAAGGGCAAGCTTTCTTGCCGCAACGACGCGCTCGCATGCCTAAAGCTTGACGCCGAGGTGTCGCAAAAGTTTGAGCTTATCTATATATACTCGCACATGTACCGCGACGAGGATTCCACCAACGGCGACGCCGTAGGGCTTGCCGCGCGCACGGAAGGGCTTGCCGGTAAGTACGGCGCGGCGGTGTCTTTTATCAGTAGCGAGCTCGGCGCGCTTGACGACAAGGTGCTTGACGCGTACATCGCCGACCCCGAATTTTGCGATTTCGATTTTATGCTGAAAGAGGTGGTGCGGCAAAAGGCGCACATACTCTCCGACAAGGAAGAGAAGCTTCTCGCCATGGCGGGCGAGGCGCTAAACGTGTCGTACAATGTGGCGCATATGCTTTACGACGCTGACCTAAAATTTAAGCCTGTAAAAAAGAACGGCAAAAAGGTGGAGCTCAACAACGGCAGCTACGGCGAGCTTTTGGCAGACTCCGACCGCGCCGTGCGCAAAGCCGCGTTTAACAACCTCTATGACGGCTATATCGCGCACATAAACACGCTTGCCGCCAACTATGCCGGCAACGTCAAGGCGGACAACTTTTACGCCAAGGCGCGCGGCTACGGCGATTGTTTGGAGCAATCGCTGTTTGGAGACGGCGTGCCCACTTCCGTTTACACCAACCTAATAGACGCGATAGGCCGCAACCTCGAGCCCATGCACCGCTATATCGGACTGCGCAAAAAGATGCTCGGACTTAAGGATCAGCACATGTACGATCTGTATGTCCCCATAGTCTCAAATGCGGAAATGAAGCTGCCGTACGAGGAGGCTTGCGAGATAGTAAAAAGCGCCATGGCGCCGCTCGGCAATGACTACGTGCAGCTGCTTAACCGCGCCATGACCGAGGGCTGGATTGACGTCATGCCCAACGACGGCAAGCGCGGCGGCGCATACAGCTGGTCGTCTTACAGCGCGCACCCGTACGTATTGCTCAACTACACGCCCACAACCGAGGACATATTTACACTGGCGCACGAGCTGGGGCACTGCATGCACTCATACTATTCGCAGAGCCAGCCGTATACCAAGTGGGACTACCGCATTTTCGTCGCCGAGGTCGCGTCCATCTGCAACGAGACGCTGCTTGACGATTACCTCACAAAAAACGTCAAGGACGACAACGTAAAAAAATATCTGCTTAGCCTCAGACTAAACAGGTTCCGCACGACCGTGTTCCGTCAAGCTATGTTTGCCGAGTTCGAGTACAACGCGCACAAGATGGATTTGGAGGGCAAGCCGCTCACCGTGGACGCCTTAAGCGAAATGTACCTTGAGCTCAACAAAAAGTATTACGGCAAGCACGTTGTGCATGACGACAAAATCGCTTACGAGTGGGCGCGCATTCCGCATTTTTACAAGGCGTTTTACGTGTACAAGTACTCCACCGGCATGACGGCGGCAACAAGCATTGCGCACAATATTCTTGCCGGCAACGGATACGTGGATATTTACAAGACCAAGTTTTTGAGCGCGGGCGGTCACAAATCGCCGTACGACATACTGTGCGATACGCAGGTGGACCTTGCTAGGCAGGAGCCGTACGACAACGCGTTTAAGTTCTTTAACGCCGCGCTCGACGAGCTGGAAAAATTGGCGTAATGAATTTTTCGCTTAAAAAATCCAAGCGGATAATAATATTGCTTTCGGCTATTGTCGCCGCGCTGTTTCTCACCGGCTGCGGCGCCACGCTGTCCGTGTACGAGTACACCGAGGGCGGCGTGCGCTTTCAATTGTACGAGCTTAGTATAGATGAGGACACTGTGGCGGCTATGGAAAGCACTGCGACGGCGGACGAGGACGGCAACAAGTACACGGTGGAAGGCTACTTTGCACGGCTGTTTGACGATTACGGTTACAGCCTTGTGGCGGCTTCGCGCACCGGCGGCAAGTACACCGTGCGCTACCGCAAGCCTGTGGGCGTCGGCGACCTTGACGATGTGGGCACGGCGGTCAACTTTACCACCACGCATACCGAAAATCCATTTGTCAGAACGTACACCGCGGTGGCGCAAAATCCGTTTAACGGCGTAAGAGAGGCGTACGACAACGTATTGCCGCTTCAGTCCGCCACCGTAATAGAACGGCTTAAAAACGGCGTGGTTGCGCACGACCAAAACGGCGAAGTGGTAGTGTCCTTTCCCTCGATAGAAAACGCGTTTCCGTATCTTAAGGGGCTTAATCCGGACGGACTGCTGCTAAACTATGTGCGGTACGGCTCGGACAGAATGGAAAGCTCCGGGCGAAAGGTCAAGTCGGGCGAAACTACGGCGTACGTGTTTTCGCGGTACTTTGACGACACGGAGGCGTATATAAGCTACACCTACAAGCGCGCCGTGCCGTATGGCTGGTATATCACCGCAATCGCCGCGGGCGCTTTGGCGCTCGGCGCGATACTGCTTATTACCCGCAAGAAAAAAGATCCTTTGGAGGAATCCGTTTCTCCCGAGGAAAACACAAATGATATCACGCCCGAGGAAAATACCGATAACATAGAGCTAGCGGAGCAGCCCGCTACGGAAGAAGATGCGATAGAACAATCGGACGAAGAAGTTAAGGAGAAAACCGATGCCTAACAACAAGGACAAGGAAGAATTTATAAAGACCCATCCGCGCGTTGTGGCGCGAGAGATGCCCAACAATTACGACGCGGAGGTCGCGCTCCTCGGCGGCATGCTTATAGACGGGCAGACGGCCGGTAAGTTTATGCCGCAGCTTAGTGAGAGTGATTTTTACACGCCCTCGCATAGGTATGTGTTTGCGGCGTTATACGATCTGTTCAGCGCCGCCAAGCCGATTGACTTTGTCACCGTTGTAGGCGCACTGGAAAGCCGCGGAACATTGGCGTTTGCCGGCGGAGTGGACTATCTGACCAAGATGATAGAAGCTGTGCCGTCCGTTGCCAACTCCGACTATTACTACGGACTGGTGAAAAAGATGTCGCAGCTGCGCACCGTAATAGAGGTGGCAAGGAAGATGGCGGACGCGGCGTATGCGCTCGACCCCGACGGCGACGCGCTTTCCGTCGCGGAATCGGAGCTGTACAGCCTTGCGGAATCCACGCGGCGTGGCAAGCCCGAAAAGCTGGAAAAGTTTGTTCAGACGGTGCTTGAGGACCTGCAAAAACGCTCCACGGAGACATCGGCTTACCGCGGCGTGCCGACGGGCTTTCAAAAGGCGGACAATATCCTGGGCGGCGGCTTCCAAAACAGCGATCTTATTATTCTGGCGGCAAGACCCGGTCAGGGCAAGACCAGCTTTGCCATGAACTGCGCGGTCAACGCCGCACTGCGTCGCCGTCCTGACACAGGCAAGCCCTTTTCGGTTGCGGTGTTCTCGCTGGAGATGAGCGCTGTGCAGCTGACAAAGCGTATACTGTGCTCGGTGGGCAACTACGACATGTCGCGCGCCAACCGCGCCGTGGTGGAGGCAAACGAGTGGGACAGGCTTTACGCCGCGCGTGACGAGCTGGTCAGGACAAATCTTTACATAGACGAATCGGGCGACATAAAGCCTGCGGAAATATTGAGCAAGTGCCGCGCATTAAAGCATTCTGTCGGACTGGACTTTGTGGTCATCGACTATCTTCAGCTGATGCAAAGCGGCAAAAAATCGGAGAGCGTAGTCAAGGATATCGGATATATCACTCGCGATCTCAAGCTGGCGGCAAAGGAACTGGACATACCAATTCTGCTCCTTTCGCAGATGTCCAGAAGCATCGAGCAGCGCAAGGGCCCGGACAAGGAATCCAGACTGTCCGACCTTCGCGATTCGGGCGCTATCGAGCAGGACGCGGATATAGTCTTGTTTATCGACCGCAAGGAGACCCCCGGCGGCGGCAACGAAAAGCCCGCGTCCTCCGAGGTGTTTCTCAATATAGCAAAACACCGCAACGGCGAGACCGGCTTTGTCAAGCTTATTTGGCACCCCGCCACCACCACGTTCACTTCGCCGAGGGACGAGGGCGTTCCCGAGCCGCCTAAATACTATTCGGGCAGGGACGTGGGATTTGACGAGTCTGCGCCTCCTCCGCCCGACGATTACGATTACGGCGGCGATGGAAACGGCGGGGCCGGCGGATTGGATCCCGTAGACGCCGGGTTTATGGACGATTAGATGAGCGCAAGAACAAAACAGCTCATAGAGATAGAGGACAGCGATATAGGCATTTTGCTGTTCTGTTTGAAGGCGCTTTACGGCCACGACAACGAGCAGCTCGCCTGGCGGTTGATAGAGCGGTTCGGCAGCGTGTCCGGCATATTTTCAGCCGTGCACGAAGAGCTGATGACGATAGAGGGCATGACGGACAGGGTGGCAACCTTTTTCACCGTCATGCGTCCGCTTCAGCAACAGGCGCAGCTTCGCGCAGTCAAGGGTTTGACGCTGACGAGCGAGCGCGATGTGGCGGAGTATGCCGCCGTGTATTTTATGACCGAATCTATACCGACCGACGCGGTAGTGTGCCTTGACAAAAAGTATAGGGTGTATCATGTCGAACGGCTGGGAAAAGACGAGCGTATAAGAGAGTTGATTTCGCTTGCGTGCAGGCGCGACGCGCAAAAGATTGTATTAATCAGGTACGAGCCGCAGCTATTACAAAAATCCGTTTTGCCGTCCAAGGATACGCAAAAGACGCTTATCAAGATCGCAAACATAATGAGCACGCTCGGCATAGAGATTATGGACTATGTCGAGTATTGTAAAAGCTGTTTCTTTTCGCTCAGGCGCGCGATAACGGGCGACATGGGCGTGTATCACGTTTACGATGCAAAAGAGGATAAGTATGCGCGGTGGGAGAATGCTCCGCAGGATATAGAAAAGCATTATGCGGCAAGCGTCGCGCACGCAATTGTCAAAAACATTAAAAAAACCGACATAACAGGAAACTCCGATTTGTAAATATTATCGATAAAGCATTTGACAAAATCAAAGCTATGTTGTAAACTATTCATGCACAAACAAATTATCGAGGTGTAGCGCAGTTGGTAGCGCGCATGGTTCGGGACCATGAGGCCGCGAGTT
>JAFLVH010000043.1 GCA_022508365.1 Clostridiales bacterium
GCGCCGGGCTTTAACGTGCCCCAACCGTTTACTCCGCCGGATACGTAGAACTGACTTGAATAGAACGTGACGTATACTTCGTCCGTTTTCTCCGGATTGTCATCAGCCTCGGCGATAATCTTGTATGTACCAAGCCTTGTTACGGTGATGTAACCGATACCGTTGGAAGTGGAAATTTGGAAGTGATCACCGTAGGTTTCGCCTGCCTTGTAGGTTACGCCTTTGTTGGTGGCATCGGCGTTTACCTCTGCCTTAACCGAAAGCGTCCAGGTATCCTGTCCGTTTACGTCATAGGTGTAAGTTCCGTTTGTGTCAAAGAGAACGTCCGTGACGGGCGTTGAAACGCCGCCCTTTTCAACAACGGTCAAGGCTACAGTGGCGGTCTTGTCATAAGCAGTGCCGCGCACGCTCTTTACCGTGCAGGTTATGGTAACATCGCCGCCTGCAGTCAAATCGTCTAATGCAGTGACGGTAAGCTCATCTTTAGCCTCGTTAGGCTGCAAGCTTACAAGCGCGCCGTTGTCATCGGAAGTCCATACAATTTCCTCGTAACCGGCGTCGGCGGGATTGATTGTAAGCTTAATTACAACCGAATTTGTATTGCTGCTCGAAGTAAGAGTGGTATTACCCTGTGCGGCAACAACAATGCTAACGATATCTACGGAGACAATGGTTATTTTCAATACGGGTTTAGTGCCGCTGAAGTCAACCGTTATATTATAAACGCCGGCTACCGTAACCCTGACATTTTTTCCGCCGTTCTGGTCGTTGCCGCCTTCAACAACATTCTGCTTTTCGGCAGCCACTTCGGAGATATGCTCCCATCTGATTCCCTTCCAGTCAAAGCCGTCGTGACCGATGCGGAAGTCCTTGTTGGCGGTAAGATGTATATTAGCGGTATATGTGTTCCCTTCTTTAGCGAGCGTCGTTCCGCTTGCTTGAGCGAGCTCGTAACTGCTTGTCAAATCCCAACCGTTGCTGCTGCCTTCTATTATATCGCCGTACACCCACATCTGATCGGGCATTACAAGCACTACGCATTCTCTGGTAGTAGTTGTATGCTCATCGTCGTCAAAAGTGATTGTAGCGGTGAGCGTTGCGGTGCCGAAGCCGGCTGCCGTAACCGTAATGAGCGAAACGACTGTATCGTCCTCAGTATCCTCTACAAATGTGGCAACGGCGGATGAGCTTGTTGTCCATACGACAGAAGCAATGCCCACGCCGTCAACCGTAAGCTCGGCAGTGTCCGATTTGTTGAGGTTAAGCGACGTCGCGTTTATGTTGGCATAGTTGGCATCGGCAGCAACTACAGTCACGTTGCAGGTTTTGACAATTGTATTGTCGTATTCGGACGTGATTGTTATGACAACGGGAGCGGTTGTTTCTTTAACACCGGCTATGTTGAGCGTGTTATCGGGATTTTTTGTGACGGTAATAAACTCGTCGCCGCCCTCGGCAACAGCAAAAGCATAGTTTTTATTGGTTGCGTCTTCGGGAGTAAAGCTTACCGTAAGCGTTTGATTGCCGCCTGCGCGCACCGTAAGACTGCTTGCAACAGTCATATCCGTGACGGGTTGCTCCACCTTGACGGTGCAAATAGCGGTTTTGTTGACGCCCGTTCTTGCAAGATATGTAAGCGAGATTGTAGTCTCGCCGCCCGCTACCGCGGTTACGGTCGCTTTGGATTTGTCATTTTCATCCTCTTCTACGGAAGCAACCGCAGGAGTCGAGGACACCCAGTCGCCCAAGGTCGCTCCGCCGGCTACGGTGGCTTCAAGATCCAAGGTTTCGCCTATTCTAAGCGTTTTGGTCGTCTCGTTGAGCGTGACCGTTCCCTCTACGTTTATCGTAACCGGGTCGCTGTCCACCTCGCCGGACTTAGCTGTAATCTGCGTTGTGCCGGCAGAAACAGCCGTGACTACACCGTGTTCGTCGACGGTTGCAACACTCTTATTAGAGCTGCTCCATGTGATCACGTCCTCTTCGGGCGCATCGCCGTCATAGGTGACGGTTGCCGTAAGCGTTTTTGTTGCGGGATATGTAAGAGTGAACGGACCCGCCTCGTTTATTTCAACAAGCAAAACTGTCCGATCGTCGCCCGTATTGCCCTCTTCCTTCGCTTTAAACGAGTAGGAAATGGTTTTGTCGGACGAATCGAAGGTAAACCCGTACGTACCCGACGCGCTAACCTCAAGAGCATTGTCCGTGCCCTTTGTCAGCTCCGTACGCGCGGTAAACAGCTCTTTGCCGCCGTACGTAGCGGTGGAGCCAACCTGCGCGATTTTTACCTTTGCGCCCTCTTCAAGAGCGATACTAAGCTTGTATGTATTTTTGTCTGTTGCGTCCTGAGCAAACTTTCTTGCCGCAGGAACGTTGCTTTCGGCAGTGTACGTTGTCCACTGTCCGTCCTCGTAAACGGAAAGGTAATACGCCCCACCCGTTTTGGCTGAAGGAGTTGTAGTTTCTTTTTTGCCGCCACAGGCAACAAAAGAAAACATTGCGGCAACAAGCATCATAAAGAGCGTTGCAAACAATAACCTTTTACCCTTTTTCATAATCTCACCCCTAAAATAGATTTGTGGTTATGCTAATTGTAACAGTTAGCAAAACTCGATTGCAAGAAGTTTTTTTGTCGTTTGTGGAATTTTTTTTACATAACATCTTGACACATAGCAAATATTATATTATAATATTGTTATGGACACCGCTCGCGAAAAATGGATATACGAGAACGGCGAAAAAATCTGGGTAGGAAAATACCGCAATTCTAAAAACATGCTGCACTGGCACGACGAGTGCGAGCTTATTTTTATCGAGCACGGAGAAATGGAGGTTTTTACCTCCGGAAAGACCTATAGAATAACCAAGGGCAACGCGATGTTTTTTGACAGTCGTGTTCTTCACCAAATGACGTCGATCGACGAATCGACGACACTTTTGGTTTTGGTTTTTGCAAGATCTATGATTAACGATTTTGCAATAGACGTTACTCTCGCCACGCCGATTATAGAAAAAGGCGCGGAGGTACAAAGTGCGTATAATATTATACTCGATGAATTAAAGAAAAAGCAGCAAATGTATAATATTATAACCTTATCCACTATAAGCAAACTTATGGTCAAGCTGTTCCGCGACCACCCCACCTCGCACAGAAAGCCGACAAACGGTATTGACGACAGGTTTGCGGAATTGATTTGCGAAATAGAAGACAACGCGGAAACATACACGTTGGACGACGCCGCCAAGTTTATGAATATGAACCCCAGCTATCTTTCGAGGATGTTCAGAGAAAAGACGGGCGTTAACCTTGTTTATTATATAAACTGTATGCGAGTCCAAAAGGCTATCAAGCTGTTAAAATCCGGCTCTCACACTATGACGGAAATCTCCACCATTTGCGGATTCGGGACAATTCGCAATTTCAACGATATTTTCAAAAAGTACACAGGCTATGCCCCGTCGGCATTACCTAAACACTACGTTTTTATCCCGGCAATAGACAAAACAGCATCTTCGGCGCACAATCCGCACGGATTTGAGCTTATAGAAAGCTCGTCGTAGCCATGTCAGATTATATAAAAGCCTCTTCACAAGCTTGTGTAGAGGCTTTTTAATTATATATCAAAATCTACTATGCCGCTGTCGGTGTGATATAACGCACCGGTTACAAGCGCGCTATTCGATAAGCTTTGTTTTATTTTTGCAACGCTACTCTTTACGTTTAACACGCTCGCTTTGACGGCGTCCTTTTCCGTGCCGATTGCGCGTTTAATCTCGTCAGTGATGTGCTTTATGTAGCCGTCGTTCTCATGCTGTGCCGCGCCCACTGCGCCGCAACCTGTGTGTCCGAGCACAAGCACAAGCGAGCAGCCGAGGTGTTCCACAGCGTATTCCACACTGCCGAGCTGAATATTGTCCACGACATTGCCTGCAACGCGAATTACAAACAAGTCGCCTATGCCTGCCGAAAAAATGCTTTCCGGAATCACCCTCGAATCCGAACAGCTGACTATAACCGCATACGGCTTTTGCCCGTTTTCGGCTGTGTAAAGGCGTTTTTCGGGCGAAATATCCCCCGCCGACCGCGAGGAGCCGATATATTTTTTGTTGCCTGCCTTAAGCCGCTCCAGTGCGCTCGCGGCATTCACTTTATTATTTTCCATAACGTTCCCTTTTTTACTTCTTAATTCTTAATTTTCTCTAACGTGTCCCAAACGCCAAGCATGTACATTATGCCCAGCGCACGGTCGTACAGCCCGTAACCCGGTCTGACGGTT
Organism: Clostridiales bacterium; assembly: GCA_022508365.1. Lineage (GTDB taxonomy): Bacteria > Bacillota > Clostridia > Christensenellales > Pumilibacteraceae > Anaerocaecibacter. The sequence goes on from JAFLVH010000043.1 coordinate 4,278, forward strand.
CCCGGTTTTTCATCCCAAAGATGCCTGCCGTGATCGGGACGAATGTAACCGTTGAATCCGCAATCGTGATAGGCCTTTAAAATATCTATGATGCCGGTGTCGCCGTCGCAATCCCTATGGCTTGCCTCCGAAAAATCGCCGTTTTTAAAGTGCTTTACATTGCGAATGTGCGCAAACGCAATCCTGTCGCAATACCGTCTTACAATCTCCGCCACATTATTGTCGGGATTGGCGTTGAGACTGCCCGAACACAACGTCAGACAGTTGTACTCGTCGTCCACCGTCTTCAAAAATTTGTCTATACTCGGCCCGTCCACCAAAAGTCTCGGCAAGCCGAATATATCCCAGGGCGGATCGTCAGGGTGTATTGCCATCTTTATGTCGCACTCGCGGCATGTGGGCATAATCGCCTCGAGAAAGTACTTTAGATTATCCCACAGCTTTTCCTTGGTGACGCCTTCGTACGCCTTGAAAAGCTCGTCAAGCCTTGCCATGCGCTCGGGCTCCCAACCGGGAAATGACATGTGATACTTTTCCGTAAAGTCGAGTATGTACTTTGCCATGGCGTTGTAGTCGTCTTGAATCATATCCTTTTGGTAGAAAAGCGCGGTAGAACCGTCGCCCACCGGGTGAAACAAATCGCTCCGCGTCCAGTCGAAAATGGGCATAAAGTTGTAGCATATGACCTTAACGCCGTATTTAGAAAGATTTTTTATTGTTGTTTTGTAGTTTTCTATATACTTATCGCGCGACGGCAAGCCTATTTTAATATCGTCATGTACGTTTACCGATTCCACCACGTCTATATTAAAGCCGTACTTGTCGCACTGCGCCTTTACCTCGGCGATCTCGCACTCCTCCCACACCTCGCCCGGCAGCTTGTGGTGAAGCGCCCAAACTATGCCCGTAACTCCCGGAATCTGCTTTATGTCAGCCAAGCTTATACGGTCGTTCCCCTCGCCGTACCACCTGAATGTCATCTGCATAACTGCTCCTCCATAACTCGAATAAACGATTATGCATGATTATATCATGCTTTTTGCCATAAATCAATATAAAACAAAAAATCCGCCTGCTTTAATTAGCAAACGGATTATTGTTTTCTATCCTATTTATGCTGCCTTTTTGGCAAGAGTTACGGTAACGTCTACACCTTTGTAAGTTATGCGGAACGTCAAATGCTCATCGGCGTAGTTAAAGCTAAGTTGGTCCTTATCATAATCCTCTTCCAAATCATTGGAGTAGAAATAAAAATAATCGCCGCCGTAATCTTCGTATGCGCCCTTGCCGGTATCCTCCCAGAACTTGTAGGAGGCTGTGCCATCGTTGTTAAACGTAAATGTTACACTGTCCGCCTTGATTTCCATCGCGGGAGAGCCTTCGCCGAAAGCCCCTTCCGGAATAGTATCGCCGACGCCGAGCGTGGCGCCCATTGCTTTAAACTGATACGTCTCCCATGTTCCGGCATATTCCGACGTCGTTGCGGGAATATTTACCGTATAAGTGCCGTAAGTGAAGGTAAACGATTGGACGTAAGTATAAGTTTCTCCGTCGTCTACGTCTGTCCTCTCGGAATAAACTTCGGAAAGCTTTTTGTTTTTGAATTTTACTACCGTACCCGTCAAGTTTTGCACCAAAGCGCTATCGGCGTCTTCCTTAACGGTGTAACCCTTTTTTGCCGAATTGTATTCAAAGCTATCGTATACAGACGCGATTTGCGTCATCGCCTCGAGACTTGAAAATAAGGGATAACTTCTGACGTCAAACGTCCATTCGTCATCGTCATCATCTTCAAATTGTCTGTAACGAAGGTATATGCCGTCGTCAACCTTTAGACCGTACCGCTCCTCGGTCGTGCCGTACCTAGAGGCAAATTCATTCCATGCGTCAACAAATGCCTTGTCGCCGGTTACGGAAATCTCCGTTTTGCTGTACTGACGGTCTCCCGCAATGGTGTATGTTGTGGTTTCGATATTGGTTCCGTTTGCCTTAGCCTCGCCGTCGGGAAGTGAAAACAAGCCCGATTGCGATTGCACAACCTTGACCTTACAGCTGGCAAAGCTTTCCTTGCTGAGCGCGGCAGCCCACTGTTCGGCTGTGACTTTGCCATCGTCGCCGTTGCTCTTGTCGCCGCACGCAACAAGACCGAGCGTGAGCGAGCTCGCAAGTGTGAGTGATAATAATGTTGTTAAAAGTTTTTTCATATTCTTTTTCCTCCAAAAATTTTTTATTTAGCAGTGCTAGTCTGTTATGATTAGTATATCACATAAAATTATAAAATCAATCATTTCAATATCATTTTGTGAATTTTTAATCTTATTTTAATCTTTTTATATTAATAATTCAGCTAATTCAGCTTATACTCGGTGATAAGCTCTTTAAATTTGGGCAATGCGCGTTTTATAGTGTCGGCTGCTACGCAGTACGCGATGCGAACATAACCCTTTACGCCAAAGTCGTCGCACGGAACGACCAAAAGGTCTTTACCCTTTGCCCTTTCGGAGAATTTGACGGCGTCCTTTTCCAATGTCTTTACAAACAGATAGAACGCGCCATCCGGCTTGACGCATGTGTAGCCGTATTCCGTCAGCGCATTGTATAGCATGTCGCGGTTTGCCTTGTACACGTCCACGTTGACCTTGGCGTCTATGCAGCGCTTAATCACGTGCTGAAAAAGACTGGGCGCGCACACAAATCCCAGCATTCTGCCGGCGCCGCACACGGCAAGATAGACGTTTTTTCCGTCCTTCATGTTGGGATTTACGGCTATATAGCCTATCCTCTCGCCGGGCAGCGACAGCGTTTTGGAAAAGGAATAACACACAATGCTGTCGTCATAGTAGTTCATGACGTACGGCACCGTAACGCTCTCATACACAAGCTCGCGGTAGGGCTCGTCGGCAATGAGATATATGGTCTTTCCGTACTCAGTTTCCTTTGCCTTCAGTATGTCGCACAGCTTTTTTACCGTTTCCGCGGGATAAACGACGCCGCTCGGATTGTTGGGTGAATTGATTATGACCGCGCGCGTGTTTTTGTTGATTTTCGACTTAAAGTCGTCAAGGTCAATCTGCATGTCGTCAGTCGGCTTGGACTGCACCACTACTCCGCCGGCGTTTTCTATAAACACCGTGTATTCGGTGAAGAACGGCGCAAAGACAATGCATTCCTCGCCGGGATTTAGTACGGCTTTTAAAGATATGGTAAGAGAAGCCGCCGCGCCGCACGTCATATAGATATTGTCGGGCGACAGATTGAGTCCGAAACGCCTGTTGATAGAGTCTGCGACCGCCTTTCTTGTGCCCGGATCGCCCTGCGCCGACGTGTAGCTGTGGAGCGCAACCGCATTTTCGGTTTTTAACAGCTCCGTTATGGTTTGGGAAACAATCTCCGGCGGCTCCACACTGGGATTGCCGATGGAAAAGTCAAACACATTATCGGCGCCGACCTCTGCCGAGCGCTTTTTTGCGTATTCAAACAGCTCTCTGATAACGGAGCGATTGCTGCCCAACTTATATGCTTTTTCGTTGATTTCCATATTATGTCCTATAAATTTAGTAGTTTAAGTGCGTTTTTATAAAGAATTTTGTCCTGCGTCTCCTTGTCCATGCCGTAGGAATAAAATGTGTTTTTATCCGCCTCGATGTCGCTCCACGGACAATCGGTTGCAAACAGCACTCTGTCCGCGCCGTGCTTATCGAGTATTTTTTTAAAAAGATCGGGTTTAATCTTGGAAAAAGTCAGCGCCGTATCAAAGTACACGTCCAACCCTGCAAGCGAATCTAAGACTAGCTCCCAACGTTTGTATCCGCCGTAGTGACCGAGAATGAACTTGCTGTGTCCCACCTTGTCAATCACCTTTTTCACAAGCTCTACCGGGCACTTTTCCGGTTCGTTCGGGAAGCCGTCGTCCATGCCGGAATGCGTGACAACCGCCATATCCAAATCCTTGGCCGCCTTGAGTATTGCTATATATCCCTCGTGGTCTATGTATTCGTCCTGAAAATCGGGGTGAATTTTTACGCCGATAAAGCCGCGCTGTTTAAGATACTTCATCTTTCCGCCGATATCTTCGCAAAGCGGATGAATGCCGCCGAACGCAATAACTCCACTATTTGTCATGCGGAACTTTTCGTTAAGCTCGGCGGCAAAGTTGTTGATGCTGTCAAACTGCGATGGCTTGGTGACAACAGGCAGCGCGACCGCAATATCGCAGTCGGCTTTTTCCATTTGTGCCAAAAGCCCGTCTACAGTGCCGTCGGTATAGGCAGGTCCGTTGCACTTTTCCGCTAAGTATTTTATGGTTTTTTCCGCTATTTTGTCCGGAAAAACATGAGTGTGAAAGTCAATAACCATTTTAATATTCTTTATGCCAAGGAGGCGAAATCGCTAACCGTCTTTTTGTTATTCGCCGTAGCCCATTAAAAAGGCCTTTTTGTTTATATCTATTGTTTTGGGCGGCACGGATTGTTCTATCGCCGACAGCCAAATATCCTTTTCAAATCCTATCACCCTTGCCGCGGCGCCCAAAACCGCGGAGTTGGACACCTTGGAATTGCCGAGCTCCGCCGCAATTTTGTTGCCGTCAATAACCGTCACGTCGTGGTCGCTCTTTAGCGTTTCAATTATATTATCCGGATATGACGCTGCACCTGTGACAACGGTCATAGGCAAAATCGTGCAATCGTTGACGATTATTTTTCCGCTTTTCTTAAGAAAATGCGCGTATCTTAGCGCCTCAAGCTTTTCAAACGATATGAGTAAATCGGCGTCGCCCTCTTCCACAATGGGCTCTCTGACGGTTTTTGCAAACCGCACAAACGTGACCACACTGCCGCCGCGCTGCGCCATGCCGTGCACCTCTGACATCTTTACGTCATAACCGCGGGAAAGCGCCACACGCCCTATTATTCGGCTTGTCAACAGCGTGCCCTGTCCGCCTACGCCAACTACCATTATATTTAATGAGTTCATCTGTCCACCCTCTCTATCGCGCCGAATTTGCAGTAGTTTACGCACAGTCCGCAGCCGTTGCACATTGTTCCGTCAATAACAATTGCGCCGTCACTGCCCTTTGTTATGGCGGGACAGCCTATTTTTAGGCACATTCCGCACTTTTTGCATTTATCTAGGGATGCTATGCATTTGTGCGCAAAAGTCTGACCTTTTAGCAACGCACATGGGCTTTTTGCTATAATCACCGTTAAAATATCCGATTTGACCGCCTTACCGATTGCGTCCGAAAGCCCGTTATAGTCAAAGGCGTTTATCTCGTAAACCTCTGGAACGCCTATCGCCTTGCACAGCTCGACAAGGTTTATCGCATAAGTGCTTTCGCCCTTTAGCGTCTTTCCGGTTGCCGGATGATCCTGATGCCCGGTCATGCCGGTAGTCCTGTTGTCCAAGATGATTACGGTGGCGGTGGACTTGTTGTACACCATGTTAACAAGCGAATTTACGCCGGTGTGCAAAAATGTGGAATCGCCTATCACCGCAACCCAATCCTTTATATAGTCCTTGCCCTTTGCCCTTTCCATGCCGTGCAGCACGGAAATGCTCGCGCCCATACATACCGTTGTCTCCGACACCGAAAGCGGCGCAACGGCGCCCAGCGTGTAGCAGCCGATATCACCCGACGCGCGTAGCCCAAGTTTTTTCAAAACCGAAAATACGCTTCTGTGCGGACAGCCCGGACAGAGAATGGGCGGACGCGCAGGCACGGAGGCCTTTTTGTACGCCCTGTCATCCCTGCCTAATATAGCCTTTTTTAGCATGGCTGCGCTGTATTCGCCCTGCTTGGTAAACAGCTCCTTGCCCTTAGCGTTTATGCCCCAGCTTTTTACCTGCTCTTCGATTACAGGCTCCAGCTCCTCTACGACAAGCACCTCGTCGAACAAAGCCGAAAACTGCTCTATCAGTCGCTTGGGCAGCGGATTGACAATGCCAAGCTTAAGGATATCCGCGTCCGGCAGAGCCTCCTTAACGTACTGATAGCATATTCCGCTTGTGATTACGCCCATCTTTCCGGCGCCCTTTTCTATCCTGTTTATCGGAAAATCCGAGCAGTCAGACTGCATGCGGTTTTCCCTTTGCTCCAAAGCAACGTGCCTGCCCACAGCCTCGCGCGGCATCATAACGTACTTATCGGTATTCTTAACGTACGGTCTGTCCTCGGGGACGATTCTTTGCCCGAGCTCGACAACGCTCTGCGAGTGCGAAAGCTTGGTGGTGGTGCGCAAAATAATAGGTGTATCGTACTTTTCGCTCAGTTCGTATGCGTACTTGATAAACTCCTTGGCATCGCCGCTGTCCGACGGTTCCAATACCGGCACGTGCGCCGCCCTTGCCGTCATGCGCGTATCCTGCTCGTTTTGCGAGCTGGCAATGCCAGGATCGTCGGCGACCACTATAACCAATCCGCCGTTGACGCCTATGTACGATATGGTAAAAAGCGGATCGCACGCAACGTTAAGCCCCACGTGTTTCATGCAGGAAAGCGCGCGCACACCCGCAACCGACGCGCCGAACGCCGCCTCCAAAGCCACCTTTTCGTTGGGCGCCCACTCGGCATACACCCCGTCGTATTTCGCCAAAAATTCCGAAATTTCGGTGGACGGCGTGCCGGGATACGAGGAAGCTACCTTTACGCCCGCCTCGTATGCGCCTCTTGCTATAGCCTCGTTGCCGAGCATTATTATCTTATCAGACATATTAAATCACCCTATGTTAATTTATCTGTTGCTATGCAAATCTTATTACTCTTTAACGCAAATTTCTCACGGCAAAACGCAAAGGAATTTTATCACTATTTTACAAAGGTTGTCAAGCAAACTATTTCCGCAAAGAGTCCTGCTATCTACTGCATTTGATGACGTAAACTGTCTTCCCCGACTCTTGCGCTATGCGGATGGAATCGTATGTGCCGCCGCGATTTATCGGACTTTTGTTTTCGTCAAACAACGGCATTTCCTTTCCGTCCCAAATAGCTATAAGCACGTTGCATTTGTCAATTATATATTTGCTTGCGGCTTCGTACCTGTGCATAGAATCGATAACAGGCTTGCAAACAACCGTCTGCGCCAACAGATGCCGCATCTTAAGTTCGTCCTGCTCGGTAAACGCATGACCTGTACTTATTGCGTCCGCCTTTACGTCGGCTATATAAGATTCATATTCAAGCGGAATAACCGCTTTTACCGTAAGCCCCAATTCAAGAGCGCACTCGGCAATAATCTGATCTGCGCCGCAGGCAAAACAGGTTCTGACAACAACCTGATTCGTTTCGCTGTACTTTTGCAAGCAACGCTTTACTTCGCTTTTAATCAGCTCGGGGTCTGTTGCGATATACCTGTGCCCGACGCCGGCAATTTCCATTTTAGGCTTGTGCCCCATCGGGTAATTGTAAATTTTTACATTGCTTTCCAGTTTGTGCAGTTGAGTGAATATGCCCTCTATCATCAGCGCGTCCTTGGACTTTTCCTCATCGGAAAGCTGCTCGTACGGCACAATGCATTTGTGAATTTTTTTGCGGTTGCGCTCCTCCACACAGGTATAATCGGTGCCGTACTTCCAGCCTAAAGCGAGCTTTTCCTTAACCCACCTGACATGCTCCTCGCGGCATAAAAATTCCCTGTTGTTTTTGTAGTTGCCGTAGATAAGATTGTTTATGTCCGTCACGATCGGATAATCAAGGTCCTTGCTGCTGTAAAAACAATTGATTCGCTCCAGCTTGGCGGCGTAGGATTTTGCCAAATCGATATTGGAAATCTTAAACTCCAAAGGCAGCCGTCCGAAATCTTCATCTACGCGCGTGCCATCCATACCCTTGCAATGCTCGTTGTAGCTGACGTGTATCAGCTTAGCCAAATCATAGAGGTTTATAAAGCTGTTATCGGACGTGATAAGACTTATCTTTTTCTCCTTTTTTTCCTCTTCGGCTTCTACCGATAAGTCTAGATTAGGGACGATATATCCGGCATAATGCTTTAGATTGTTTGCTGAAAAGCCGCCTTTAGCCAAAACATAATCCGTCCCCATAATTTGAGCGACAAAAGTTCCGTCCGTTATCTCATTGTAATTTTTATTATAAACTACTTTTCCGTTTGCGTTTTCTTCACCGTTTGCACGATTAATAAAGGAATCGAAGATATATTTGATAGCTATGCGCCTATCGGAAATATCCAGCCTTACGTCCCACGCAATAGGATCTCGCTTGCTTATCTTGCCGTACGCCAACCTGTCCCAGCTCTGCAGCTCGTCGCACAAAATCAAAAGATAGCAAAGCGGATGATCGGAAACCGCAACGGGACGCCTGCCCGGCGCTTCGTACTTGTTAAAGCTGTTGTGCAATAAAATGGCGGTAAGAACGTCGAGGTAAGGCATAGTCAGCTCAAAATCGGCAACCGAAAACAGCTTTTTTGCCAGCAGCGCCGCGCTGAAATACGCATGGTCCATAAAGTACTTTTGCGAGACGACGCGCTCTTTAAGTATCTTCTCTACCGCATTGGGATCGTATCCCATTCGGACATTCAGCCCGTAAGCGAGCAGCTTATTGATTGTTGAAAATGATTTGTCTGCATTAAAGGTCTTTTTTAACCGCTTGGCTACGCTCTTTTCGATTGCAATAAACTTATCCAGGTTGCCATAGGAAATGTAAAGATTGCCGTCATCATTGCCCCATATCTCCTCGCAATACGTCTTTACCTGTGCGTGGGCAAGCTCAAACGGATAACCTATGTCGTGAAACAGCGAGGCAAGCCCCCAATACTTTAAAAAATAAAAAGCATTTTTGTCCGCGCCGCCGCCGCAGTAATCAGAAAAAGCCTGTCTATACGACGCGTCATTGGCATAAACAGCCAAGCCGAGCGCAAAAACATACACCGAATGCGAATAATGGTCGCGGTGCTTAGCCAATAATTCGCCGGAATGATACTCGTGATCGGAGAGCATCTCGAGCAGCTTTTTTGTGTTTGTGTAGCCTTGTCCGAAGATATTAAAGATTTCGCAAAAGCACAAATACACGACAAAGGCGTCTTCCTTTTGCCCGCTTTTTAAAAACGTATCAATTGATTTTTCAAAGCATAATTTATCATTGGAGCTTGTCGGTAAATTCGAATTTCCGTCGAGCTTTAATTCATGAAAAAACTTGCCGCACAATTCCGATAGAGTATTCATAACCGCTTCCTCGTGTTTAACAAAATTTTTAAATTTTACAATTTTCTTTTCGCTTAATTCAACAAAATAATTGTAACATAATACAAAGCCGATTTCAAGTAAATAGACATATAAACTATTTCCCCCGAATGTTCTCACGGGCGACTTTACTACAATGAGCGATAGACAAAAGATAAATCGAAATGTGTCGCAGGACTCGATAGCGTCAAGTTTATGTCCGCTTTTCGCGCTGTGAAAATACAACGCTGCCCCGTCATAAACATAGCTCACCGACACGGCATAGGGATAGCCGTCATCGCCTATAACGGAAAGCGCTCCCAAAGTGTTTCATTAAGTATTTCAACGTATTCCGCTTCGGTAAGCTGTTGGCTTTTTTCTTCTTATTTCTCTGAACATTGATTTTGCCGCTTGCGCATTTTCAGCCAATTTATAAAGCCATAAATATCATTGGCTAAAAAGACAGCAAAACAGATTGTTACTGACAAGTAAGAAATATCAGTCAATGTAGCCAATATCCATAAAACTATTAGAACAATATCGTTTGCGGCATAGGCTATAGCAAAATACGGGCTTCGCCTAAATGTAAGATACACAGCGATAAAACTTGTCGTAACCGAAAGCGTACTCGGCAAAAGGTTTGCAGTATTAAAATACCATAAAATGAAATAAAACGCAATAGTTACGACTACGGTCGATGCCGCCATAAAGATGATTTCCTTACGGCTTATTCTGTTTACTTTTACTTCCGCTTTGTTGCCGTTATACGGGTTTTTAAGCCAAGCTATAAGCGCAACGATTGCCATAGGCGCTGTCATACCTAGGTATGTTATCATCTCGCCGTAGTAGGCAAACGAGTAAGATATTATGCCGTACAAAACGCTGAATGCGACCATAAGCGCTTGCCCGATTGGATTACCCTTTGCATTGAAAATGAGCGAAGTCGCACCTAAAAGCGAGGCGGCAAAAGTGATATAATTACTTCTGTCAAATACAGAAAACGAAATGATAATAAGCGAGACGGATACAGCCCATAGAGCAATTTCAAACTTAGAAAAATAGCCTTTAACGGATTTTAATTTCACAATCGTCTCCAAAAAAATAAGCACCCAATACGCATCTTCTAAGACCTAACGATACGTAATGAATGCTAAAGCATTTCTCTACCCGGTGGCAGTTGTATATATTATATCACAAGAAATAACTAAAGGCAAATATTCTCGGCTATAATGCTTATCGATTAACATAAAGTATATTTATGTTATTTAGTGACTTGTGAAGAAAGAGCGTTGTCGCAATTACTAATAAAGGTGAAATAGAGTAAATAAAAAACAAACTTTATATTTGTTTAACTCTATATTATATGTCTTTTTGTTGAGTCGTATATTATCTAATTGCTAATCGCCTATTTTGTTTCGTAAGTTAATTGCATGGACGCAAACGATTTCAGCATTTCGTCCGTGCGATAATAATATCTCTTGTTTTTATTGAGCGTTGCAATTTTTTTCATATCTTCTTTGGTAAGCGAAAAATCTTGAATCTCATAATTATCTTTAACGTGATTTACTTTACTTGTTCCCGGAATCACGCAAAAGCCCATTTCCAAGTGCCAACGTAGGATAATCTGCGCAGGAGTTTTGCAGTACTTTCTGCCAAGCTTTGCAAATACGGGTTCATTGATAAGACCTGCGTCGCCATGACCGAGCGGATACCAACTCATAAGAACAATACCATGTTTGTTGAGTTCCGGCATAAGCTCGTCCTGCGTAAAATACGGGTGCGCTTCCGCCTGCATAACCTGAGGTTTGATTTCGCAGGTTTTGAGAATGTTATCAAGATATTTTCCCTCGCAGTTTGATATACCGATTGACTTTACCTTTCCTTCCTTTACGGCTCTTTCAATCATTCTGTATCCGTCCATATAGTGTTCGGTGGGCTGATGAATAAACAAAAGGTCAACGTAGTCCAAACCGAGCCTTTCCAAAGTTTGTTCCACCGCATTGGAATTGAGATATTCAGTTGCCCAAATCTTAGTGCTTACGAAAATATCCTCTCGCTTTATCCCCGACGCTTTGATTGCCCGTCCTACCGCTCTTTCGTTGACATAGGCGTTAGCTGTATCTACAAGCCTGTACCCCATCTTTAGCGCCTCGCATACGCAGATTTCGGCGTCCTTGGGAGAAATCATAAAAGTTCCGA
>JAFLVH010000044.1 GCA_022508365.1 Clostridiales bacterium
GCTCGGTTGCCGAGCATATTAAGATGATTCAGTCGGTCAACAAAAAGATCGACGTCGTACCTGTTAAGACCGCAGACGAGCTTGCCGCCGTGGACGCGCTTATCATCCCGGGCGGCGAAAGCACGACGCTAAGGCGGCTTATGACAGAGTTTAATCTACTTTCGCCCATAAAGTCGCGCATACATTCCGGCATGCCGGTGTGGGGCACGTGCGCAGGATTAATCCTTTTGGCGGACCGCATAGAGGGCGAGGCGCCCTGTCTGTCCGCGATAGACATAGACGTCAAGCGCAACGGTTACGGCAGGCACAGCGAAAGCTTTGTAGGCGAGGGCGACTTTGACGGCATGTACATAAACATGGTGTTTATCCGCGCGCCGTATATAACGCGCGTGGGCGAGAGCGTGGACGTGCTTGCCGCCTGCGAGGGTAGGCCTGTTGCGGTGCGGAGCGGCAACGTTCTCGGCACGGTGTTTCACCCCGAGATGACGCGTGACAACCGCGTGCATAAATATTTCTGCGGCATGATTGACGCAAAATAAAATTTTTATGTTCGGACGGAAGAAGAATGTAAAGCCCGCTGTCGGATTGGTTCTCGGCGGCGGAGGAGCGCGCGGATTTGTTCAAGTCGGTGCGCTCAAAGCGTTTAAAGAGAAAAATATCGATTTCGATCTGTGCGTGGGCACCTCGGTGGGCAGCATTGTAGGCGCGCTGTATTGCGCCGGTGTGGACCCAGAGGAGATTATACAAATCGCCGACACTATCGATATGGGCGACTTTCACGGCAAAATTCTGTTCAAGCCCAACGACCCGATGCGCATAGGCGAGGTGGTGACGCGCATAATAGGCGATATACAAATACAGGACCTAAAAAAGCCGTTTGCCGCGGTCGCTACCGATCTTCGCACGGGCAAGCAGGTGGTAATTGACAAAGGCCCTGTAAAGGAAGCGGTGGCAGCGTCGTCAGCCTTTCCCGTGGTGTATGCGCCGCTGATAAAAGGCGACATGACGCTGTGCGACGGCGGACTTACAAACAACATTCCGGCAGACGTGTGCAAGATGCTGGGCGCGGCAAAAGTGGTGACGGTGGACGTACACAGCTCGCGCGGAAGCGGCACGGACTGCACCGGCATGCTGGACACGCTAAAGGCGATATTGTCCATCATGAGCGCCAACTCGTCCATGGTGGGGCTTATGCAGTCGGATGTGGTGATTGCGCCGGATACGTCGGCGTTTAAGGCTACGCGCAAGGCCGGATTTAAGGAGATGATAGAGCTCGGATACAATGCTACCGTCGCCAAGTGCAAGGATATTAAGGCGCTTTTCAATGCGAAAAAGGAATAAATATTTATGAACAGCGAAAAGAAGAAAATAGCAATCATAGACGTTTTGGTACTGGTGGTATTGGCGATAGTGCTTGGGATATCCATGGCGTTTTCTCGCGATATCGAGCTTAAGCTCGGGCTATTGTACTATGCCGAAGTGCAGGAAGAAGAGACGGAGCCGGAGCCTGACGACGGCGAGGGCGACATTGTGGATTACACCAAGTTTCCGCAGCTGTACGTGCATTTTGTGGACGTCGGTCAGGGCGACTGCACCATAATAGAGCTGCCCGACGGCAAGACCATGCTTATAGACGGCGGAGAGAACAAAAAGGATGTAGAGTCAGCCGTTCAAACGTTTATCGACAAAACATTTTCTTCCGATTTTAAATACTTTGATTACGCAATACTCACTCATCCCGATTCAGACCATTGCGGCAGCTTTGACTATATACTTAACAAATACCCGGCGCGCGTGGTTTACCGTCCCAACGTGGAGGCGGTGGGTACGGAAAAGAAACCGTATACCGACCCCGGCAAGTCCGACTTAAAAAGCGACGCCATACAAAAAAGCACCGGCGCATACGCCGCCGCTGTCGATGCTATGTACAAAGAGATTGACGGCAAGCCCAACGTCGTGTACGTCACCGACCCGTCCGATGAGGAGCAGACAATAAAGGGCGGCGATGGAGACAACACGTACAGCTTTACCTTTTATTCGCCGCTGTCCGACAATTACGGCACTAAGGAATCCGACGCGTCCTGGAACGATTATTCGCCGATAATGATACTGGAATATAAGGGCTTTAAGTTTGCCATGTCGGGCGACGCGGAGGAGGAAAACCTCGGCGAGTTTGTGGCGAGGGTGCAGGCTGCAAAAACGGACGGCGTGACGGATAAGTACGACGTGTTTACCGACAGCTATTGCGTTAACGTGATTAAGGCGGGGCACCACGGATCGCGCAACGCGACCACGCTCGATTATCTTAATGCAATCACGACGGAAACAGGCGCGCTCGGCGTATACTGCGTGGTGTCGTGCGGCGCGGGCAACAGCTACAAGCATCCGCACCAAGAGGCGCTCGACAGATATAGGCAAATCGGCGTGAATGAATCAAATATATTGCGCACAGACCTTGTAGGCGACATAACATTTTCCGTGCATGTGGACGAACAAGGCGTGTACAAGCTGTATTACGGCGACAAGGCGACCAAGGCGCCTAATCTCGCGCTTGTGTACAAGACAATAGGCAGTATAGAACTGAAGTGGGCGATTGTGGCGTGGGTTATCTATGCCGTGCTTGTGATTGCCGCGATAGTGCACATTGTATTTTTTGCCGGCAAGCAAAGCGGCGGCAGCGGCTCGGGCGGCAAGAGCGGCGGAAAAACCACCGTGTCAAAGGGTAAAGGCGGCGGGCGCAAAAAGTGATTGTAAAGAGCTTACAAGTTAAGGATTACCGCAACGCCGCGGAGCGCTACGTAGAGCTAAAGGACGGAGTAAACGCCTTTGTGGGCGCCAACGCGCGCGGCAAGACCAATCTTTTGGAGGCGGTGTACTTTGCCGGAGTGGGCAAGTCCTTTCGCACGCCGCGCGACCGCGAGCTTATTAATAACGGCAAGGACAGAGCGTGTATATCCGTTACGGCGGAAAAGGACGGCATAACCGAAACCGTCAAGATAATAATAGACAAAGCCGTCAACAAAGCCGTTTCGATAAACAACCTTCCGATAACGCGCATGAGCGAGCTTATGGGCGTGTGCCCGGTGGTGCTGTTCTGCCCGGACGGACTTAAGATAATAAAGGACGCGCCGGCAGATAGGCGCAGGTTTATGGATATTTCGCTATGCCAAATATCCAAGGCGTACTTTGCCGCGCTGTCTAATTACGGCAAGATTTTGGCAAGCCGTAACAAACTCCTTAAAAGCGGCGGCGCAACGGATAACACGCTCGCGCCGTGGAATGAGCTGCTTGCCGACGTGGGCGCAAAGATAATTAAGAGCAGGCGCGGGTTTTGCAAAAAGCTCACGCCGTACGCCGCCGAAGCCCACGCTTTTTTGTCGGACGGCAAGGAGGCGCTGTCGCTAGAATACGACGGCGTGACGGGTGAGAGCGTGGACGAGCTGAAGGAAGAGCTTAAAAAGGGCTTTATTCGAGATAGGGAAAACGATTATCGGCTGCGCTACACGCACACAGGTCCGCACAAAGACGATATTGTCATATCCGTAGACGGCGTGGACCTTCGCGCTTTCGGGTCGCAGGGGCAACAGCGCACCGCCGCATTAGCCATGAAGCTTGCGGAAATGAAGCTGTTGACCAACGTGCTGGACACGTCGCCGATCATGCTATTGGACGACGTGATGAGCGAGCTGGACGCCTCGCGTCGCAAAAGGCTTATCGACGCGCTCGACGGCTTTCAGTCGATTATAACCGCCACGGACAGTGCGGACTTTGACGAAAGGGTAAACGTTATTGAAATTTAGGGAGTTCAGAGTTTAGAGTTCAGAGTTCAGAAGGAGGGCGGCAGAGCCGCCATTAAGGATAAATGCGCGTTAGCGCAACCTTATCTATAACTCTTAACTCTTAATTCTTAACTCTTATCTAATCTATCCTGTACATCTTTTTCAGGGCGTATATCTGTAATCGCCAGGGCAGTATATTGTAGGTAAACATCATCAACTTGTTTTTTGTGCCCACCGTCACTTTGGGCGGCGGGTTTTTCTTATCAAGTATTGCAACAATCTTTTTTGCCACGTAGTCGGCGGAGTATCCGGTCTGCTCTGTTTTTATAAGCGAGTCTGACGCGGATTTCAGTCTTGTGTTGTACTCGCCGCAGTCGGTGTAGATTTTGCGTTTAAACGAAAACTGCGTCTGCGTGGCAGGCACCGCCACCGCCGTGCATTTTATATTGGGGCATTCAGTCCTCATCGCCGTGGCAAGCGCAAAAAGCCCTGCCTTGGTCGCCGAGTAAAAAGCGTCAAACGGAATGGGCGCAATGCCGCCGGACGACGACAGCAACACAACGTGCGGATTTTCGCTTTCACTAAGCTTTGGCAGCGCCGCCTTTATGCACTCGGTCGCGCCGATTATGTTTACGTCAAACATGTACTTTACGTCGGTGTTTTTGGCGTATTCCACCGGCGCGGCAAGCGAAAACCCGGCGCAATAAATAAGAGCGTCTATTTTTTCCACCGCGTTTATCGCGGCGTGAAGCTCAAAGATATCCGTTACGTCTGCAGAGATGTTTGTAACATTTGCCACCGCGCAAGGCGTGCGGGAAATATTGGTAATTTGCGTTTCGCTGCCTTCAAGGCGCTGAATTATTGCGAGTCCTATTCCGGACGAGCCGCCGACAATCAATATATTCTTCATGCAGGTAGTATGTGTAAATGGGCAAATCATTTATTAATCTTGCTTAAATTGTTGATTTTACTTCGTCTTGGTGATATACTACATATATCCTAAAAAATACAGAGGAGAAAGTATGGATAGGGAATATATTTACGAAGAAGACCGTTACGAGGAGGGCTTGACCTTTGGCAAGATAGGCAGGTTCTTTCAAAAGAGCTGGCTTAGAATGGTCGTTTATCTTGTCATCGCTACGCTGCTTGTCACGGTAGTTGCAGTGCCTGTCAAGGTTTACGCCAAGTCCGAGCCCATCGCCACAACTTCTATAGAATATATTTATCAAGGAATAGAAAAGGGCCATGACCCCAACGGCGCACCGCTTAACACCGACAATATCATCAGCACCACCGTGCTTAAAAACGCGGTGGACAGCGCCAATCTAGGCAAAGTAATCAAGGATATTTCCATTCTGCGCAGCGCAATGCGCGTGGAAGGAGTGCTAACCGACGAGTACGTTAAGCTTGCCGAGGCGGCTGCCAACGGCGACAACGCGGCAGCCAACACGCTTCGCAACTACAACATGTTTTCCACACGGTTCGACATTATCATCTCCGACCCTGCGGAGCTTGGGCTTTCGGACGATCAGGCTAAGCTGCTTTTAAACAAGGTGGTGGCGGCCTACTACGCGGATTTTCAAAGCCGCTATTCGGCTAGCAAGGTGTTTGCGGAAAACACGTACACTCTTTCCGTTGATAATCAGCTCGAGTTTACCGAGATTTACGATATTTACCTTCAGTCGCTCGATTCCGTCACAACGTTTTTGCAGGACATGATAGAGGAGGGCGGCAACTTTATGTCCACCGTCAACGACACCACGTTCCACAGGCTTTTGAGCGATATCAACGTGCTTAAAAGCAGCTACAATCAGTTTAACGCATATATAATTTCCAACAACATTTGGCGCGACAAGCAGTCTGCAAAGAGCGCGCTCGAGGCGAGTAAGATCGATATAAACAACAAGCTTAAGCCGCTTGAGGTATATATACAGAGCCTTGCCGAACAGATAAGCAAAATTCAGCCCAACACCACCACAACTGATAACGGAACCTCGCAAAGCGTAACCGTGTCCTATCCTCCCGAATACTTTGTGTATCAGGCGCAGCTGGACGAGGCAAACCGTCAGGTGCGCGACTACAACGTTCAGTTAAACAATATAGAAACCAGACTGAATAAGCTTCAGTCCGAAGAGGAAACCGACGAGGCGTTTAAAACGCAGGCCGCCTCTAAGCTTGCGGAAATCGAGGCTAAGACGCAGACGCTTATAAAAAAGGTAAACGCTACGGTGGAGGATTATTACCACACGACGTTTGTGTCATCGTCCGTGCGCCAGGTTCAGCCGCCGATTGTCACGCGCAGGAGCCTTGACTTTAACCTGCTTATTGTGTACCTTATCGGGTTAATCGTTGCGCTGTTTGCCGCCGGCATTGTTACCGCAGTAAAAATCAGCAGAAAAAAGGGTATGGAAAAATCCGAAACGCAAGGTCAAACACCCACAGAGGAAAATAAATAAATATACGGAGCTATCATGAGTAACTGGTTGAAAACGGCAATCTTTTACGAGATTTATCCCAATTCCTATATGGACTCAAACGGCGACGGTTACGGCGATCTAAAGGGCATAACCGAAAAGCTCGATTATATAAAGTCGCTCGGGGCAAACGCCATTTGGCTCAATCCGCACTACGATTCTCCGTTTATGGACGGCGGCTATGACGTGCGCGATTACTTTAAGGTGTCGCCGCGCTTCGGTACGGAGGCGGACTTTGATGAGTTTATAGGAGAAGCGCACAAGAGGGGCATTCGCGTCATTTTGGACCTTGTGCCAGGGCACACCTCCGAACAGCACCCCGACTTTTTGCGCAGCGCGGAACCCACTCGAAACGAGATGTACGACAGGTTTATCTGGACAACTCACGAATGGCAGTTTCCCGAGGGCTTTAAGGCTATCTCCGGCAGGCACAACCGCAAGGGCAATTACGTAGTCAATTTTTATTCCACACAGCCATCGCTAAACTACGGCTTTTACAATGTGACCGAGCCCGACTGGCAAATGCCGTATACCTCCGAGGCCGCAATGGCGACGCGCGCGTGGCTGAAGTCGGTCATCAGATTTTGGCTCGACCGCGGCGCGGACGGCTTCCGCGTGGACATGGCGGACTCGCTTGTAAAAAACGATTTAAGCCAGAGCGAAAAGCCCGCAACAAGCGAAATATGGCGTGACGTTCGCGCCATGCTGGACAAGGAATATCCCGAGGCTGTGCTGGTGTCCGAATGGTCCAATCCTCAGGCGATACGCGCCGGGTTCCACGCGGACTTCATGCTCGACCACCACGGCAATCCGTACAACAGGCTTGTAAGGTACGAGGAGGCGGGGCAGCACAGCTACTTCGATATAGAAGGCCGCGGCGACGCGGCGGCGTTTGCCAAGGGCTTTACGGAGTGGTTTAATGCGGTAAAGGACAAGGGATACATAGCCGTAATATCGTGCAACCACGACACGCCGCGCCTTGCGCCGTTCTATTCGCCGCAACAGCTTAAGGCCATTTACACCACACTCTTCACTCTGCCCGGAGTACCGTTTATGTACTACGGCGACGAAATAGGCATGAAGTACGTCAAGGATCTGCCGTCCGTGGAGTGCGGATTTGCACGCACGGGCTCGCGCACGCCCATGCAGTGGAACAGGCAAAAGAACGCAGGCTTCTCCACCGCAGACAAGACATTTCTCCCCACGGAGGATGACGCGGTTGTCAACGCCGAGGCGCAAGCTAAGGACAAAAATTCGCTGTTGAACTTTGTAAAAGCGCTGTTTGAATTCCGTAAAGCACACGAGCAGCTTACTTCAAACGACTTTGAGATAGTGTATGCAAAGGGCGCCGAGCCGCTTGTGTATAAGCGCGGAAATTTAACCGTTGCGGTCAATCCGCTCGGCGCGGCGCAGACTGTAAATGCGGCGCTGACTAAATCGGCAAAGGCGGTGTTTTCGGCAGGCGATGCCGCCAAGATAAACAGTGACGGCACCGTAACCCTTCCGCCTGTATCGGCAACCGTTTTTCAAAACTAAGTCAATTATCTATAAATCCGCTTGGGGCGCCCTCAAGCGGATTTTTGTTGACAAATCATGCCTTTTCCAATATAATTAAAGAATAAATATTAACATTCGGAGACGGTATGGCAAAAAAGATAGCGGACTACAAGTACGAGCGCGTCGATCTAAGCAAGATAATAAAATATTACGACGGCGCAATAACCAAGGTGAAAAGTGCGGATAGCGCGGAAAAGCTCGCGCAAATTCGCGACGAGGTAAACGCGCATTACAAAAAGTTTGTGACGCAAATCCAGCTTGCGTTTGTGCGTCATTCGCTTGACGTCAAAGACGAGTTCTATTCGGCGGAGCAGGACTATTACGACGAGAACCTTCCGCCCGTTTGGGCAAAGAGTACGGAGTTTAACCGTGCGCTTATTGAGTCTCCGTTTGCGGTCGAATTGGAAAAGATAATCAACCCCATCATCATCCGCAATATAAAGGCGAGTCTTCGCACCATGGACGAAAAGATAGTAGATGACTGCGTGGAGGAAAACAAGCTTGTCACCGAATACGACAAGCTGCTCGCGTCGCTTTCCTATCCGTGGGAGGGAAAGACCGTAACGCTCAGCGAGATGCACGGCTTTTGCAAGGACGCGGACAGAGCCGTACGAAAAAAGGCGTTTACCGTGATAGGCGAAACGCTGTACGCCGTACAAGACAAGCTTGACGACATTTACGACAGAATGGTCAAGGTGCGCACATGTATGGCGAAAAAGATGGGCTTTAACAACTTTGTGGAGATGGGCGATCTTCGCATAGGCCATATCGGCTACGGCAGAAAGGAAATAGAGGTCTTTAGGAGTTCGGTGCTGAACGACGTAGTGCCCGTGCTTAAGAAATTAAAGGAGCAATTGGCAAAGCGGCTTGGGCTTGATAAAATCCATATCTACGACAACGACAACTATATCGAGGGCGGCAACATAGACCCCGAGGGGAATGCGGAGGCGCTGTTTGCCGCCGCGCAAAAGATGTACGACGATATGAACCCCGGGCTCGGCAAGTTCTTCCGCGATATGTGCGCCGCACATGCTATAGACTACGTCTCGCGCGAGGGCAAGATGGGCGGCGGCTATGCCGAAATGCTGTACGACTACAATCAGCCGTTTATCTTTGCCAACTTCAACGGCACAATGGACGACGTGGGTGTGTTGACGCACGAGTTCGGTCACGCGTATGCCTTTGCTCGCGCGTCCGCAAACGACGTGGATATAGACCTGTTTGTGGGCGGCATGGAGACGGCGGAAACGCATTCCATGAGCATGGAAGCGCTGTGCAACAAGTACAACGGTTATTTTTACGGAAAAAGAGCGGCGGAGGCTACCTACCAGCAGATCTTCGACGCGTTCAACTTTTTGCCGTACGGCGTGACCGTCGATTATTTTCAACAGCTTGTGTACGAAAATCCCGATATGACGCCTGTTGAGCGGCGGCAGCTGTGGAGTAAGCTCGAGGGCGAGTTCCGTCCGTACGTGGACATGTCCGACGTCCCGTTTATAAGCGGCGGAGGCAGATGGCAGTACCAAAAACACATTTACGAAAGCCCGTTCTATTATATAGATTACTGCCTGTCCACATGCTTGGCGCTGCAGTTCGGCGAGTTGGCCGCAGTAGATTTTAATGACGCTTTAAACAGATATTTGGGTTTGGTCGAAGCCGGCGGCACCAAGACGATAGACGACTTAGCGCACGATGCAGGGCTAAAAAGCCCGTTTGACGATGGCGCGCTTAAGGTGGCGCAAAAAATAGAACAGCATCTTGAAGCGCTCCAAAAGGAGATAAAATGAAAAAGAATATTCTGACGGTGGACGGCGCCGCGTTTTTGGGATTGCCTGTTATCGATACTTCAGTTGCGCTTGAGGTCTACGACATTAAGCCGGATACTTTTTCTGCGGTCAAGGCAAAGCTTGTCGTTTTATACGGCGAGGTCAACGTCATTGCGGACGGCAAGGAAATTGCGTTGGCTCGGCTGGATAGCGCGAGCGAAATTTGCATTGCGGCGCAGCATGAGTTTGTTAAACAGCGCTATAATGCCGCGGACGCCATTCGCGTGACGGCGCGGCTGACGCGCGAAAAAGATGGCTGCCCGTGGGACAGAGCGCAGACGCATGAGTCCATTCGCATAAACATGATAGAGGAAGCGTACGAGGCGGTGGACGCCATAGACAAGCGCGACATACCCAACATGCGCGAGGAGTTCGGCGACGTGCTTTTGCAGTCCCTTTTGCAGTCGGACATAGCGCGGCGGTCGGGCGAGTTCACCTTTGACGACGTGTGCGACGAGCTGTGCAAAAAGCTGATCGGCCGCCACTCCTTTATCTTCGCCGGCGACAGCGCAGGCAGCGCGGACGAGGCGCTTACCCTGTGGGAAAGAAACAAGGCGACGGAGAAGAATTACGATACGGTAAAGACGCAGCTTAGTAAGCTGCCGGATAATTTTCCTTCGCTGCTGCTTGCGGAAAAGACGTACAAAAAGCTCAAAAAGGCGGGGCATGTAATCGACCCTTCCGCCGAGCTCAAAAAGGCAGTGGAAAACAAGGACTATTCCGCCGCGATTTATGCGCTGGTGGGGCTGCTCGCGGACAACGGACTTGACGCCGAGATCGAGCTAAACAAATCGGTCAAGGCAAAAATCACCGATCTTAAATAGGATATAATCTTGAAGATAGGCAAGCACACAATACAAGGCGGCATACTCGCGCCCATGGCAGGGTACACGGACATAGCGTTCCGCACGCTGGCAAGGGAATGCGGCGCCGCGCTTACCGTCACTGAGATGGTTTCCGTGCGCGGACTTAAGTACGACAGCCAAAAGACCGAAATGCTAATGCGCCTGTCGGAAATGGAACGCCCGTCGTGCATTCAACTTTTCGGAAGCGACCCTAAGGATTTTTCCGCCGCGGCAAAAACACTTGACTGCGACATAATAGATATAAACATGGGTTGTCCCATGCCAAAGATTGTCAAAAACGGCGACGGCGCGGCGCTGCTTAAAAATCCCGAGCTTGCGGGGCAAATTGTGCAGGCGATAAAGGACGTCACCGATAAGCCTGTCACCGTCAAGACGCGGTTGGGCTTTCGCGTGGGCGAAGAGCAAGCGGCGGCGCTTATAGACAGCGTGGCACGAGCGAGCGCGGCGGCTGTCACCGTCCACGGCAGGTACGCCGAGCAGCGTTACGCCGGCTCGTCAGACTTCGACGCGGTGATTGATATCGCAAAAAACTCCAAAGTACCCATTATACTCAACGGCGACGTGTGCGAAATAAAGGACCCCACTCCGCCGATAGCCGCGTATATGATAGGGCGGCATGCGCTAAGCAATCCGCATGTATTCGACGGGGGAAGCTTTAATCCGTTTAAAATTGCGCGGCGGCATATGGAATTGCTTACGGATTACTTTGACGAACGTTACACAATCAACCAGGCGCGAAAGTTTTTTGTTCATTACTTTCGCGGCGTCAACGGCAGTAAAGCATTGCGAAACGCGGTTAATTGCGCGGAGAAAGTCTCGGATATACTGTTTGCGCTTGACGAATGCGAAAAATTAAATTAAAATAATACAAAGATATTAAGGAGAATATCATGGAAAATAAGATCTTTGCAACAATCTACTTCACGGACGGCAATCTTATCAACCTCGAGCTATATCCGGACGTCGCGCCGATAACGGTCGCCAACTTTGTCAAGCTGTGCAACGCGCACTACTATGACGGGCTGTGCCTTCACCGCGTCATAGACAGGTTTATGATCCAGGGCGGCGGGTACGTGTTCGACCAAAACATGGGGCTTGTGGAGCGTCCGGGCGCCAATACCATCAAGGGCGAGTTCAAAAGCAACGGCGTGCAAAACAGTTTGAGCCACACAAAGGGCACAATTTCCATGGCGCGCACCAATATAAAGGACAGCGCGTCGTCGCAGTTTTTTATTTGCGTTGCCGACACTCCGCATCTCAACGGGGAGTATGCCGCTTTCGGTAGGTGTGCGGACGAGCAGAGCATTGCTACAGCCGTCCAATACGGCAAGGTGAAAACGGGCAGATGGCAGTATTTTTCCGACATTCCGCTCACGCCCATTGTGATTAAAACGATTACGGTAAGGCAATAAGATATTTTGTCGGTTGCCCGATCTTCCGTTACGTTGATGGAATAAAAAGTAAATAATTGGCAAAAAACATAGTAAATCGTTTGATTTTTTTCTTACGATTTAGTATAATATAAAGTACTCTAATCGGTATAGGTGTAAAAAGTGTTTAAACGCATATTAGTAGCAATATTGACTTTTGTCCTTGCGGCGTGCATGCTGCTTGGGTGTTCGTTTTTCAGTCACGATAACGAGCGCGATATGCAACAGGAAATCGCGGTTGTCAAGGCATATACCATAACCAACACAGTGCTGGACGATGACGGCAACAGCACCGATCATGATTTCAAGACAAAGCAGAAGACCATTTACAAGCGCGATTTGCTGGAGTATGTCAACAGCAATTATAACTCTATCGGTTCGTCCTTTTCAAACGCCGAGGATTTATACAAATATTGCGTGCGCATGCTGATAAGCTCGGAGCTTGTCACCAACGAGGTCGACGCGCTTATCGACTGTAAGGTCGTCAAGTGGGGCATGACCGAGCAAAACGAAATCCGCCGCAGCCTTTATAAGATTATCGACAACACATTGTTCACGCTTAAAAACGAGATACTTGCCGAGCGCGACATGGAGCAGCTCACTCAAATCGACGAGGATACCTCCACCGCAAGCACGACCTATCCCGTCAAGCCCGACGAGACAGACGACGACGATGAGGAATACGACAACGCAGTAGACTCCGAGGACACCGAGGAATGGGTACCCGAGCATTCGGTCTGGCCGGGCGTAAGCGGCGACAGCGATGAGCGCAGTTTGGACCGTCAAGCTATGACGCGGTTTATCGCACTCCTCAAGTCCCGTGTGGAAAATGATTTCCGCTTGGACAAGCCCGACCGCAAGTGGCTTAAAAACGGCATCAACGCCGAGCTTAAGGCTATAGACAATCTTATAGACACGCAGGGCATAGAGGCCGTTTATCCTAAGATCGGCGAATATTCTTATCCCATGAGCGGAGACCGCTCGAGCAAGTTCGGCTATATCATGTACTATCTAAGCGGCGAAAACCTTGAGCGTTCGCAAAAGATTTCCGCCATGCAGGAGTATCTTACCGACAGAGTTACCGTCCAGTACGACGAGGTGGCAAAAAGCTTTAACGCCATGCTCAACGAGCAGCGCGGATCATACGAGGATGATACTTCCGCATACGACAGCGCTATGAGCAGCGGCAACACCGTGTTGTATCACGCCAACAACAATTACTTCTACGTAAAGCACATTCTTCTTCCGTTCTCCGACGACCAAAAGGAAGCGCTTGAGGACTTTGAGCACCGCGCCGACATCGCTAACCTTCAAAAGGACGAAAAGGAAAAAAGAATAGAGGCGTTCCGTGCAGGGCTTGTAGAGTCCATCGTGTGCTATCCGCATGTGGACGGCGAGGACGACAAGACCAGTCCCATGTCTGTGGACGAGGTTATGGCGCACGTGCGCTCGGTTATGACTCCGCTTGCAAGCAGCGTAAAGCGCGCCAACGACGCGTTTAACGATCTTATCTATCTGTACAACACCGACCCCGGCGCGTTCGACAACGACAAGGGCTATGTAGTCAAGTACAAGCTTGACGACGGCGAAAGAGAAACTTATATGCAGGAGTTTGCCGATGCCGCACGCGATATGAGAGACACCCTTGAGGTGGGTCAGGTGTACAACGATCTTGTCATAACAGACTACGGCGTGCACATCATGTATTTGTCGTCCGTCGTCAATAAGGGCGCTGTGTCCATCAACGACGCGACCTCGCCCAACGGATCGCAGACCTATTACGATCTGTTGGAGGAGCCTATCAGGAAGGCGCGCGAGTCCGCGTCCTATACCGAATGGCAAAACAACATTCTCACGTACAACTACAACAAATATTCCAAAGTGTACACTGACAAATTCTCCGATTTGTGGAAAAATTAGTTCTCTCGTAGCGAGGGCTAAAGGAGCTTTTATTATGGCGAGATTCGGCGGATACGGCCGCGGTGGCGGCGGTGGCGGAATGAATATGCAGCAAATGATGCGTCAGGCCCAGCAGCTGCAGGAGCAAATGGCGCAGGCAAAGGAGCAGCTTGAGGAAGCGCGCGTCACGGGGAAAAGCGGCGGCGGCGCGGTTACGGTTACCGTGTCGGGCACCAAGCGCTTTATTTCCATATCGATTAAGCCCGAGGTGGTCGATCCCGACGACGTGGAGATGTTGGAGGATCTTATAACCGCCGCGGCAAACGAGGCGTATGCAGAAGCGGACGAGCTTTACAAAAACAGCCCGTTAGGATCTTTAGGCGGACTTTAATGCGCGATATAAAATGCGTAGCCGCACTTGCAAGCAGGTTTGCCATGCTGCCGGGTGTCGGAAAAAAGACCGCGCTTAGATACGCATACGCGGTTATAGATATGAAGGAAAGCGACGTGGACGCATTTTGCGAGGCGCTAAAGGACGTTAAGCAAAACGTAAAGCTGTGCACGGTGTGCGGCAACTTTACCGAGGACGACGTTTGCGAGCTGTGCTCCTCAAGACAACCTAAACAGATTTGCGTGGTTTCGTATCCCAAGGACGTTATTGCCATAGAAAACACGGGCGCGTTCGACGGCGTGTACCACGTATTGCACGGCACATTAAGTCCCATGAATAACCGCACGCCGGACGACCTAAATATAAAGAGCTTGCTCGGTAGGCTGTCAGGCGTTGACGAGGTGATTATTGCCACCAATCCGGACGTGGAGGGCGAGGCGACCGCGGTGTATCTGGCAAGACTGATAAAACCGCTGGGCGTAAAGGTATCGAGGATAGCGCAGGGCATATCCATGGGCTCGGAGCTTGAATATGCGGACAGCGTAACACTGTCGCAGGCGCTGGGGAGACGAACGGCGCTGTAATTACATAAGTTAAAAAATCGTCGCGTAAACATTTGCAAAACAAAAAATAATATGCTATAATTTTTAAGCATTAAGCGATTGCTTCCGTGGCTCAGTTGG
>JAFLVH010000045.1 GCA_022508365.1 Clostridiales bacterium
CCGCGTTTATCGTGGAGGAGCTGAAGCGCTTTGGATACAAGCCCAAGACGATAGGTACAGGCGTGTACTGCGACGTCGGGCGAGGAAGCAACAGATTGGCATTCCGCGCGGATATAGACGCGCTTCCGATTGAGGAAGACGTAAATGCAACAGGAATGCAAGGGTGTTCGGCAGTAGGCGTCATGCACGCATGCGGACATGACGGGCACACTGCAAATCTACTTAACGTTGCGCGCATTGTCGGCGGCAAAAGCGACGTGCCGCTCAGGTTCATATTTCAGCACGACGAGGAGGTTTCCGGCGGCAGCACGCTCATGATAGAAAACGGCGTGCTCGACGGCGTGTCGGAGGTGTACGCGCTGCACCTTTGTCCGGAAATAGAGCAGGGCAAAATCGGCTACTGTTACGGCGCTATGTTTGCAGGATGCTGCGAGTTCGATATAGATTATTTCGGGCGTTCGGGGCACTGCGCAAATCCCGAGCTTTGCGCGGACGCTATAAGGTCCGCGACAAGCGTTGCGGAAAAGGCGTACGGTTTGGCAAAAAACCGCGGAATGATACTCAACCTCGGAAAGATGACGGGTGGGTACGCTCGCAACATAATATCGGACAATTGCAAGCAGGAATACACGCTTAGATTCTTTGACACGGCTTCTTGCGAGGGCTTTATGATAGACATCGAGCGCGCCGCGGAAAACGCCGACGACACCAACGGCACAACGCACAATATTGTGACTTCCGCCGTGTATCCGCCGCTTATAAATCACGCGCTCGCGGTGGACAGGGTACGGAGCCTTATGGGCGACAGGTGCGTAGCCATGCCGCCTCGCAACACCGCGGAGGACTTCTCCAACTTTTTGGAGCAAGCGACAGGGTGCATGGTGTGGCTGGGTATCAAGTCCGAGGGGCACGACAGTCCGCTTCACAGCAAAAGCTTTTCTTTTGACGAGGCGGCGCTTCTCACAGGCACCGAGCTATTTATAAAACTAATCGAGTCTTACAAGGCATAAGCAGGAGACTTTATGGCAAGTACGGAAAAAAAGAAGAAAAAGGGCATCGTCCACAAGATGATGTTCGGCAACGAGGACAGACCGGACATAACACCCGAACAGCTCAACATGTCCAAATGGGCTTTGTTCAAGTTTATATTTTTCGGGCGGTTCGGTACGACGGTACTGCTCAATATTTTGACGTTGCTATTTGCATTGCCGGGGATAGCGGTTATACTGCTGTTTTACTTAAACAAATCGGTTGCGGCGAGCTTTACGCCGTATTCGTCCAACATAGGGATAGGCTACCCGGTTGTGGATAACGCCGCGCAACTGGGCGCTATGACCGATTTTTATTATGCAATGACAGAGTTTCTCATTTTGGTGCCGTGTATTGCGGTGTTTGCCTTGGGCGTTGCCGGCAACCTTTACGTAATACGCAAGCTGATTTGGCAGGAGCCCACAAGCACTGTCAAGGACTTTTTCCGCGGCATAAAAAAGTGCTGGCTGGGCGCGCTGCCAATGGGCTTGGTGTTTGGGCTGACGCTTTTATTGGTTGTGTTTTCAACAGGCTACTTTGACGCATATAGCCTGCACCCCGCGTACAAGGCGGTTATGATGACGCTGTCCATAATCCTGCTTGTGTTCATGATTATCTTCTCGTCGTTCTTTATGACGCAGCTTGCGGCGTTCAAGATGAAGCCGATGGTGCTTATTCGCAATTCGTTTTTGTTTGTATTCGGCGCGTTTTTGCAATCGATCATTTTTATCGGCATAGGGCTTATTCCGGTGTACTTTATGTTTATACCGGGAATAACCACTGTGCTTGTTATAATCTACTTTTTTATCGGGTTTTCGTTCAGCACTATCGTCATTTCGCTGTTCTGCCACTTCTGCTACGAAAAGTTCCTTTACGACAAAGTGACGGATAGACCTGCCGCGGTGTATTCTAAGCGCGAGCGCGACGAGCTTGCCGAAACCGACAAGGCAAAAAAGAAACAGCCCACCACGTACAAAAACCCCAAAAAGCGCAAGAAGTCCATTGACGAGGGCTCGTCCATAACGCCGCTTACGCCCACGTTCCGTCGCGAGGATTTGGAAAGACTGCAGCGCGAGCACGAACAGATTATGCGCGAATCCGAAGTCGCCGAAGAGACCCCAACGCCGGACAACGCAGATAGCGCAAACAATCCGGCGCCGGAGAACGTAGACCCTGCGCCGAACAACGCCGATTCTGACGAGAATTGATAATTTGATTAAAAAGTTTAACACACAAGGCGCAGTGGCGCTGTATAAACGGGAGTTTGCCGACTGTTTGGAAAGCGGCGATTACGAGGGCGCTATAGATCGGCTTCTCAAATTTTCGGAAGTCAAGAGCAATCCGTATTTCCATTCGGCTATGGGCATACTGTACTTTTTGATGACTCAGGACAGCGAGGATAAGGAGCTTTTGCCGCTTGCCTTTCGCGAGTTTATGATGCATCTTATTTCGCATCCGAATAGCCGCGTCACGTACAGAAATCTGCTTGCCGTGGCGATACTTAGGCGCGACCCTGGCGCCATCGCAAGTACAAGCGAGTTTATAGAAAAAAGCGGGCAGGACGTCAAAGCGATTGTGGACGAGCTGTCTGATTACGGGCTGGACATATTCAATGACGACGGCATGTTTATTGACGTTGACAGCATGTTTACGCCTGCCGACTACGGCGAGATCGGAGAATGCATTATTGTGGGCGATGAGGAACCGCTTTATTTTGACGAACCGCCGCGCGATCCCGAAAAGCCAAAGATAATCAAATTCAACGGCATAGCGGGAGAAAAAAACGTTGAGTCAATTATCCCGTCGGAAGACAAGATAATGCGAATAAAGGACAGCCCGACAGAGGAACCGTTTAATGTCGGCGATATGTTTGACGTTATGATAAAGCTGATTCGCGAGGATGACGAGGAATTTCCGGGTGAGCCCGAAGACTATGAGATTTCGTCGGAAGAGGGCGACCTTGCCTCCAAGCTAGCGCTTCGCCGCGCGCAAAAGCACTGCATAAACGGGAATTTTGACAAGGCGCTTGTTGAGCTTGACACAATAGACCGAGGCGCCGGCAGGCTGTATTACTGCGCGGAGTGCGTCAGAGCGAATATAATGTTGGATTTAAGCAGGTACGAGGAGTCACAGGACGCGCTTGACCGCGCTTTTTCCGTGGTGCCTGACGGATCGCTTGCCGGCACTATTCAGTGTTCGCTGTACGAGGTGACAAATAATTTCAGCCGAATCCCGGACGCACTGAAAAAGATAGATGTCACGGACTACGTGGATTCCGACCACGTATACAGGGCGCTGCGGTTTGCCGTAGCGTACTGCACGCCGGAAGACGCACTTAAGCTTTTGGAGGATTACATAGACGAATTCAACTCGTTTGATCTTCGCTCCATCCGCGCGCAAATGCTGTACAATTCGGGCGACAGAGAGAGGGCGGTTAAGGAGCTAAAGACGCTTGCGTCCATTCAATACGACGACTTTAACGCGCAGTATTACTACTTGATGGCAAAGGCGGGCGTGGAGAAAATGCCGCTTCACGACGAAACGCCGCAAAACATTTTGGGCATGATAGTGGACAACACTATCGCTATAATTCACTCGGATATGTTTAAGCAAACTACCGAGCTGATGGAGAGCGAGCCGTTTAAGTACGGGCTGGAGGTGTTTTTGACGCTTGAGTTCCGCCACACGAGAAATATCGTAAAAATAATGTTCGAGACGCTTAATATGCTCGCAACCGACAAACGCTTGGAGACGCAAATGCGCAACGCGCTGGTCTCGCCGTACGTGGAGGAGCTTGTTAAGGCGGTTATTTTGGGCAGGCTGCTTTGCTCGTACAATGGTAAAACCGAGTTTTTGGTAGAGCGTGATTTCTGCCCGATGTCGGAAAGCTCGGTGTATCCGCCGCTTGAGGGCGCGGACGACGGATACTATATGGCGTATGCGATAGCTTTTATGTTCCTTCCGAGCGCGCTTAAGGCTTTGTCCGATTTTTATGACGACGTTCGTGGATTCTTTTTGGGCGATTATTCGCCGGAAGATATAGCGTACTTTTTATGGAATTCAATCAAGACAAAGTTTAAGTTTGCAAACAAGGAAGTTGACGAGCGCGTGCATTTTGCGCTCGGCTACAAAACAAAAACGCAGGCAATCTCCACGTACAAGGTTTTGGTTTCCGACTTGCCAAAACCGTAAATAATAAAGAAGTGGAAAGAGGTGATAATGGACAATAAGGACTTATACTATATCGACTTTGACAAGCTGTTTGAAAACTATGCCGACAAGTATTATGCCGCGCACGAGGACGAGTACGATTCGCCGGACGATTTCGCGCGCGACCTCGACAAGGTTTATCACGAATGGGCGTCCTCGCCGCAGGATGTGATAGGCGGACTTTCGCCGTCCGAATTTTTCGGTAACATTCCCACCGCGGAGCTTATAGATATATTAAAGGGCGCGTGCGTCGGCGACAACAATCCCAATTCGCTGCTGTTCGACAGAATAGCCGGAGAGCCGTCTCTAATCGGGGATCTGATAGAGCTGGCTAAAGAGTCTACCGACGAAAAGCTGCTGCTCATTACGCTGAGCCTAATAAACGAGCTAGGCGGCGCGGACAGTGTTTTTTATGTGGACATGATAGAGCGCGACATCGACGCGTGCGTAAAAGAGGAGTGTATAGAGTCTCTGTGCGAGCACGCCGAAGAGGTTAAGGACGTACTGCTCGCTCGCGCCGAAGCCACGGACGACATAGGCAAGATAGAAATGTATTTAGAGCCGCTCACGTTTTGCGAGCCGGGCGACGACAGGATTTTGGCGCTATTGAGGCTGCTTCTTGCGTCCGACCCCAATGTGGCGTACGTGGCGGCGCTTATGGGAAGATACGGTGACGAGCGCGCCGCAGTCGATCTGTATAAATTGCTTGACGACTGCGACTATGCCGAGTTTATAGAGATTCGCAATGCGATAGAGCAGTTGGGCGGCGTTGTGGACGCGCACTACCGCGACTTTTCCGACGATCCGTTGTATAAAGCGATTAAAGGAAAGAAATAATTATATAGCGCACTTTGCCCGTGAGGAGAATGCTGGGTTTGATAACGCTGAATGACGTTAAAGAAAATGCGGAGTTTAAAAGCCTGATAAACGCAAGCAACGCATGCTTGGACGCGCTCGGCTACACCGAACACGGACTTAGGCATGTCGGGTATGTGTCCAAGACCACCGCAAATATATTGAGCACGCTCGGGTATGACGAACGCACGGTGGAGCTCGGCGCTATTGCAGGTTGGATTCACGACATAGGCAACGCGATAAACCGCACTCACCACGGGCTTACAGGGTCTGTTCTTGCGTACGATATTCTAATCAGAATGGGCATGGATCCCAAGGAAGTTGCGGTGATAATATCGGCAATCGGCAATCATGAGGAGGAAACAGGCATGCCTGTCAATGCGGTTGCCGCCGCGCTGATAATCGCCGACAAGTCCGACGCGCACCGCAGTCGCGTTCGCAGAGAAACCGCCGACAGAAAGGACATTCACGACAGGGTCAACCTTTCCATAAAAAAGAACTATCTCGCTATAGACAAGGGCAAAAAGACGATTAGGCTAGTCATACAAATGGACAACACGTCCGCGACAATGGAGTATCTTCAGATATACCTGTCGCGTATGGCGCTATCCGAAAAGGCCGCCTCCTTCCTCGGCTATTGGTACGAGCTTGTGATAAACGGCAACGTAATCAACCGCCGCCGTCCGCCCGGCAGGGTGGAGCCCAAAGCCGGCGAAACAGAGGTCAGCGAAGACTGAATTAAATAAAATATCTCGAAAACGGCTTGCATACAATAAAGTATGTTTAAGTCGTTTTTGCGGTCTTTGTCCGTGTCCATGCTGATTGTGGGCACGGTGATCGGCGCAGGGTTTGCGTCCGGCAGGGAAGTGGTTGCGTTTTTCGGCGCGGTGCCCAATGTTTTTATCGCACTTATCGCAGGCGTAATGGTGTTCGGCTGTTCGGTGCTGTTTCTGTTTGTCGGACGGCGCGCGCAAAAGACCGACATGGGCGAGGTAAACGGCGAGGTGTTCGGAAGGGCTCGCCCGATTGCGGATATATTTATGCTGTTTAACTCTGTGACGGTGCTTGGCGCCATGCTCGCGGCGACGGACAGTCTTGCCGCGGAGTTTATAAATATTCGCCCGTTTATGTCCGTAATCTTGGGTGTGCTTTGCGCCGTAATAGCCGTTAGGGGACTCAAAGGCGTGATAAAGGCAAACGCAGTACTCGTCCCGATAATGATAGTGTTTTTGTGTGCGTGTACGCTGCAAGCAATAGACTTTCCGCTAAAGTCGCAGGGCGGCGCAATAAAAATATACAGCATAGTACTGTATGTGGCTATGAACATGATACTGGGCGGCGGAGTGCTGACAACAGTGCACAGACTGTCTCCGCGCGAGATTTTGCTTTCGTCAGCGATTGCCGCACTTATTATAGCGGGGCTGTTGGTATGCATTATGGGCGCGCTTCAATCGTGTGCGGCGGCGCATGCGGATATGCCCATGCTACTTATCGCACTCAAAAGCGGCAGGGTAATGTATATGATAAGCCTCCCCGTCATTGCCGCGTCAATATTCACCACAATGCTTTCGGCGTTTAAATCCGTGTACGACTACATAAACGGCTTTGTAAAGCACAAGCTGATATCCGCCGGAATCGTGTTAATCGGCGGACTTGCCGTGGGCGCATTGGGCTTTACTTCGGTTGTCGGTCTGCTGTATCCGATTACCGGAGCAATAGGAATGCTGTATATACTGTGCAACTGCTGGTTTCTTATCCGCACAAGGGTAAAGCGCAAGGTCAAGAAAAAAGCAAGACGAATAAAGTCAAAGCTTGCAAAAGTTTGACATAAATATATCCTTGTATGACAATCCCCGCTGCTTCAAACAAGCGGCGGGGACGTTATGGATTTTAATCTATCCGATATTTCTTTTTGGTGAATTTTTCCACGCCGGCGACGGCGAGGTACATGACGGTTGCGAGGATACACAGTATGACCGTGCTTGCCATGACGAGGTCCATTTTAAATACCTGGCTGCCGTAGATAATTAGGTATCCGAGTCCTGCGGTGGACACAAGGTATTCGCCCATAATCGTTCCAACCCAGGCGAGCCCGACGTTGATCTTTAGCATATTGACAAGCGCAGGGATATTAGCCGGCAGTATCAGCTTAAAGAGTATCTGAAGCCTGGTTGCGCCCATCGACCGCATCAAAAGGATTTTGCCCTCGTCCACGGACATAAACGCACTTAGCACGCTTATTACGGTGACGATTATGCAGATGAGTATTGTCATCACAATTATCGCTTGCGCACCTGCGCCCACCCATATGATTATAATCGGGCCGAGCGCTATCTTTGGCAGGGCGTTAAGCACTACTATATACGGCTCGATCACGCGGCGGAGTTTGGTGAACCGCCAAAGCAGCACTGCAATCAGTATTCCCAACGTGCTCGCCGCGATAAAGCCGACTATACATTCTATCAGCGTGTATGCTATGTGGGTGAATAGGTCGGAAAGCTCTATCGTCCCAAGAACTTTTATTATGCGCGAGGGGCAGGAAGTAATAAACGGGTCGATTAAGTCCAGCTTGGCCGCAAGCTCCCAAATGCCTATCATGGCAAAGAGCAGTCCGATTTGAAGTATTACGGTTGTAATCTTATCGTTGCGGCGGCGAGCCAAATACTTTTGGCGTGGGGTCTTGCTTGTAGACATTCGGCAGGGTAAACGGGTCATCTTATTGTACTCCTTAAAAGCGTTATTCGGCAGGCTTTTCGTCTTCTTTTTCGTCTTTTGCGGTCACGATAACGTTCTTTATCATGACTATCACGTTTTTGCTGAGTTCGTAGATATACGCGCCGGTGTCTTTGATAAGCGTAACGGCGTCTAAAAGCACTTGCTTGCCTGTGATACGGTCTTCCGTCATAACGTCACCTCCTTCCATACGCGGTCAAACCAGTACGAGAATTTTGGACTTTCGCGCCTTTTAAGCGGCGTGGGCGCGTCTATATCTATTGTAAACACCGCCTTGACGGTGGCAGGGCGCTTGGTCAAAACGACTATTCTGTCCGCCATGGACACCGCTTCGGATATGTCGTGGGTGACGAGAAGCGCCGTTTTCTTTTCGTTTTTGATTATGGCGTGAACGTCATCGCACACAGTCATGCGCGTTTGAAAGTCCACTGCGGAGAACGGTTCGTCCAAAAGCAGCAGTCTCGGCTTAAACGCAAGTGTGCGGATAAGCGCCGCCCTTTGCCGCATTCCGCCCGACAACTCGGTTGGGTATGCGTTTTTAAAGTCGCCAAGGCCGTACTTTTCCAGCATGCTCACTGCGTACTGCCGTGCCTCTGGCGTCAGCTTTTTTTGCACGGACAGCCCGAGCATGACGTTGTTTTCTATCGTGCGCCATTCAAACAGGTTGTCGCGTTGCAGCATGTAGCCCACATTGCCGGAGCTTGCCACAATGGGCTTTCCGTCTATCGTGATTGAGCCGTTTGTGGGGGAAAGCAGTCCGGCAATCATGGAGAGCAGCGTCGTCTTTCCGCACCCCGACGGTCCGACAAGGGCGATAAATTCGCCCTCGTCAACCGATAGGGTAAGGTCGCGCACCGCCTCGGTTTCGCTTTTCTCGCTTTGATAGATTACGTCGACGTGGTTTATATCCAGTAAAGCCATGGCGGTTTCCTTTATTTATTACAGCTCGAGCTCGGAGACAAGCTCGTTCGCGATTGTGTTGTCTACGGCAAGGGAATAGTCCGCGCGGCTTTCCAGTGTGCCTGCGTTTTCCATAATGTCCTGAAGCCTGTCGAACGACGCCTTAGACATGACGGGCGTAGTGGACCAAGCGTTGATCTTCAGATAGCTTTTTACGGCGTAGGTTGCGGATTGCTCGCTCGTGCCGGGGAAGGATTTAATAAGCGCCTTAGCTACCGTTTCGGGCGTGTTTGCCGCCATGTATTGATAGCCGCGCAGCACCGCGCGAAGGAAGCTTTTTGCGAGTTTTTTGTTGGACTTAAGCCACGATTTTTGCGCGGAGAACGCGGTGTACGGCACTTCGCCGGAGGCTTCGCCCACGGACGCCACTATATATCCCTTACCCAGCGCCTCAAATTCGGATGCCGTCGGTTCGAACAGCGTGGTGTAGTCAATGCTCTTGTCGGTATCAAATGTGCCTGCCATTGCGTCAAACGCTATAGAGGTGTCAAACAGCGGCGTGTCTGTGTTTACGCCGTGCTGATTTAGCACCCACTGCAGTGTCATTGCAGGCACGCCGCCCGGGCGTCCGGCAAGAATGTGCTTGCCCTCGAGGTTGCTCCAGTCAAAGTCGGGCTCGGGATTGCGCCCCACAAGGAAGGACCCGTCGCACGCGGTCAGCTGTCCGAAGATAACAGGGTAGTCGCGCTGCCCCTCTACGTGGCAGTAGATGGTGGCTTCCGGACCCATGAGTCCGATGTCCGCCGAGCCGGAGATTACGGCGGTCATAACCTTGTCGGCGCCGCCGCCGTTGCTTAGCTTGAGATTGATGTTTTCGTCGTCGAAATAGCCGTTGTTTATAGCTATGTATAGCGGAGCGTAAAAGATGGAGTGGGTGACTTCGCACAGCTTGACCGTTGTCTTGCCGTCGTCGTCGCAGCCGGCGAGCGCAAGCGGGCACAGCATAAGCGCAAGTGCGGTGAATAAAGCGGTGAGTTTTTTCATAGTTCCTCCTAAGTCCTGCCAAGGCAGTAAATTATACTCCAGTGTATGCCGAGTTTATCGAGGTAGTGATAACGCAATACAGTTAAATTTGTTTGCTATTTTGTTTGCGTTGTGATAGACTGTTATGTGTCTAAATATGTTTTATGCAGGAGTACACTATGGACAAAACGTACAATCCGAAAAGCTTTGAAAGCCGAATTTACAAACGCTGGCTGGATAACGGCTGTTTTCAGCCGCGCCCCGGCAAGGCCAAAAAGAAGTTTTCCATAGTGCTGCCGCCGCCAAACATAACCGGTCAGCTGCACATGGGCCACGCCATGAACGTGACAATCCCCGACGCGATTGTCAGATACAAGCGCATGAAGGGCTACGAAACGCTGTGGGTGCCGGGCTACGACCACGCGTCCATCGCCACCGAGGCCAAGGTGGTGGAGGCAATGCGCGAGGAGGGCGTAACTAAAGCGGAAGTCGGGCGCGACGGATTTTTATCGCGCGCCTGGGCGTGGAAGGAAAAGTACGGCAACCGCATTGTCGAGCAGCTAAAAACCATGGGCTTCAGCCTTGACTGGTCGAGGATGGCGTTCACCATGGACGAAAAGTGCAGTAAGGCCGTCCGCGAAGTCTTTGTCACGCTGTACAATCAGGGCTATATCTACCGCGGCGACCGCATAACCAACTGGTGCCCGGGCTGCAAAACGGCTATATCCGACGTTGAAGTGGACTACACAAGCGAGCCGTCGCACCTTTGGCACATTAAATATCCGTTTAAGGACGGCAGCGGATATATAACCGTCGCAACCACGCGCCCGGAAACCATGCTCGGCGATACCGCGGTTGCGGTAAGTCCCAAGGACGAGCGTTACGCAGGCATGGAAGGGAAGTTACTTGTGCTTCCGCTTGTCGGACGTGAGATTCCCATTGTTTACGACGATTATGTGGAGGCTGACTTCGGCACGGGCGCGGTCAAGATCACGCCGGCGCACGACCCCAACGACTTTGAGGTGGGGCTTAGGCATAATCTTGAAGTTATACGCGTGATGAACGACGACGGCACCATGAACGAAAACGCCTGCGCGTATAAAGGCATGACGCGCGAAAAGGCACGTGAAGCCGTAGTCGCCGACCTGACCGCGCAAGGCTACATGGAAAAAATAGAGGACTACACGCACAACGTGGGGCACTGCAGCCGCTGCAAGCAGACTATAGAACCCATGGTGTCTAAGCAGTGGTTTGTCAAGATGACCGAGCTTGCCGCGCCCTCGATAGAGGCGGTTAAATCGGGCAAGATAAAGTTCATACCCAAGCGGTTTGAAAAATCGTACTTTAACTGGATGAACAACATACGCGACTGGTGCATATCCCGTCAGCTTTGGTGGGGACACCGCATCCCGGTGTACTACTGCGATAGCTGCGGCAAGGAGATGGCGAGCAAAACCGATATAAAGACTTGTCCGCACTGCGGCGGCGCACTTAGGCAGGACGAGGACGTTTTGGACACCTGGTTCAGCTCGGCGTTGTGGCCTTTTTCCACAATGGGCTGGCCTGAGGATACGGACGACCTAAAAAAATTCTATCCCACCGATTTGCTTGTGACGGCGTACGACATAATAACATTTTGGGTGTCGCGCATGATATTTGCCGGGCTCCAGTTCACCGGCGAGGCGCCGTTTAAGGAAGTGTATATCCACGGACTGGTGCGCGACGAGATGGGGCGCAAGATGAGTAAGTCGCTCGGCAACGGCGTAGACCCCATGGAGGTCATGGACGCCGTAGGCGCGGACGCATTAAGGTTTTCGCTTGTAAACGGCATAGCGCGCGGCGGCGACGTGTGCTATTCCGGCACGGCGCTAAACAGCTACCGCAACTTTATGAACAAGCTGTTCAACGCGGCAAAGTTTGTGCTTAACGCCTGCGGAAACGGTTACAGCAAAAATCCCAAGGCGGTGACGGCGGCGGACGGCTGGCTTTTCGGCAGGCTAAATGCGCTTATTGCCGAGGTCAATACTTCCATGAAAAAGTACGACGTGGGGCATGCTGCGGAGGCTCTGTACAATTTTATTTGGGACGAGTTCTGCGACTGGTATATAGAGTTTGCAAAGGTGCAGTTAAAGGGCGAATACGCAATCAACACCGCAGGCGTGCTTAGGTACGCGCTCGAAGTGCTGTTAAAGCTTGTTCATCCGATTATTCCGTTTATCACGACGGAGATTTACGACAGCCTGCCGGACGCGCAAGGGGAGCTTATGCTGAGCGAATTCCCCAAGAAAAAGCGCGGCGATTACGCTGCCGACATCAAGCTTACCGAGCGGCTTAAGGACTGCGTGCGCGCGGTCAGAAACCTAAAGCAGACCAACGAGGCGGTCGCAAAAACGCCCGAGGTGCTGTGCGAAGGTGAGGTTGCGCTCTGCAATCTGATAAAGCAATATCTGCCCACGCTTGCAAAGACGGGTGAGGTGCAGGACGGAAGCAGAGAAAACTGCGCGCTTATCGCGCTTGACGGCATAAAGATATTCATTCCGCTTGCCGATACGGAAAAGGAACGCGAGAGGCTTATAACCGAGCTGGAAAAGTGCCGTTTTGAGCTGAAGCTTGCCCAGTCCAAGCTTAATAACGCCGGGTTTGTGCAAAAGGCGCCGCCCAAACTGTTAGAAGCCGAGCGCGAAAAAGTGGCGTCCTACACCGCGCGCATCGCCGTATTAACCGAAAAACTCGGCGAAAACTAAATTAATTTCGGAATAGGCATTTACTTTTGACGATATCTGTGGTATAATATAAATTCAACTCGCAAAATTAAGTGGCGGACAGAAATTTGGAACAGGCCGAAGAAGAACTTCTGAATAAACTGATTGTGTTGTTTGTGTTCGACAAAATGGACATTGCACTCGACTACAATACCATCATCAGCATTTGCTATGCGCAAAACGGCTGGATGATGCCTTTGTATTGCATGGACGCCATTGACAAGCTGACCAAATCCAACTTTTTGCACAAGACGGAGCGCGGCAAGGAAAAACTGTATTCGCTGACGCCGGACGGCAGAGCGTGCCTTGCCAACTTTTATTCGCGCATACCCGAGTCGCTCAGGCAGGAGATAAGCGATTACGTAAAAGAACATCGCATGTCGTATAAACGCCGCCAGGAATACAAGCATACATATTATAAAAACAGCGACGGCACATATACGGTATGGCTGCGCGTGGTGGAGCCGTCGGCGACGCTGCTAGAGCTTAAGTTTGTTGTAGCCAACAACCGCACCGCAAAGTACATTCACGAAAACTGGGAAAAGAACGCGGCAAGCATATACCTAATGCTTCACGACCGCTTGACAGAATAGAGCATAAAGGAGAGTAGGCCATGTATTCTTACAAAACGCACGGCACATGTTCGCAGGAAATACAGTTTGACGTAAAGGACAACAAGATAACCGAGCTCAAGTTTGTGCGCGGCTGCGCGGGCAATACGCAGGGCGTAAGTAAGCTCGCTATCGGCATGGATATAGACGAGGTTATTGCAAGGCTTAAGGGCGTTCAGTGCCGCAACGGAACGTCCTGTCCCGACCAGCTCGCGCAAGCATTAATCGAATACAAAAACAACAACAAATAACATATTAATTATTAGGAAAAACGTGTCAACAAAACGACTTATATACATAGCAATGTTCACTGCGCTGATTACGGTAGGCGGTCTTATTTCCGTGCCTATTCCGTTTACGCAAGTGGAGGTGTCGCTGCAGACGGTGTTTGTAATAATGGCAGGGCTTGTATTGGGCGGTACGGACGGCGCGCTAAGCGTACTCGTGTATATTGCCATGGGGCTGTTTGGGCTTCCTGTATTTACAAAGGGCGGGGGATTTCAGTATGTGTTTATGCCGTCCTTCGGGTACTTGATAGGATTTCCGATGGGCGCGTTTGTCAGCGGCACGCTGTGCAAAAGGATAAAGACGGTTACGCGCGGCAAGGTTTTTCTGTGCGCGATTGTAGGCTGCATACCAATTTATACGATAGGCGTGACGTATCAGGTGCTTATACTGTATTACTATCTGCACAGCGCCTGGGCGGCGGCGATTATGGGCGTGCCTGCGATCGGCGTGCTTTTGATTAAGGACATGGTGCTTTGCGGCGGCTGCGCGGCGCTTTACCCCTCGCTCATGCGTGCAATGCGCGGCAGCAAAAGGTTTAATTAATAGCTATAGATAAATAAACGATATGTATAAATTATCCAAAATAGCCGTTAATTTTTATGCATTATTATATTGAAATGCATGATAAAATGGTGTATAATAGGTGTATAAAACCAAAAAAGGTAAAATAAGGAGAAAATTATGGCAAGCTTGTCTTTACGACACATCTACAAGGTTTACAGCGGCGGCGTGCGCGCTGTAAGCGACTTTAATCTTGAAATCGACGATAAAGAGTTTATCGTATTC
Source organism: Clostridiales bacterium (assembly GCA_022508365.1). Taxonomy (GTDB): domain Bacteria; phylum Bacillota; class Clostridia; order Christensenellales; family Pumilibacteraceae; genus Anaerocaecibacter. Next base: position 14,198 of record JAFLVH010000045.1, read on the forward strand.
GTCGGACCCTCCGGCTGCGGCAAATCCACCACGCTTCGCATGATAGCCGGTTTGGAGGACATTTCTTCCGGCGAGCTCTATATAGAGGACCGTCTTGTAAACGACGTCGAGCCCAAGGATCGCGACATAGCGATGGTTTTCCAGAACTACGCGCTTTATCCGCACATGACCGTTTACGAC
>JAFLVH010000046.1 GCA_022508365.1 Clostridiales bacterium
GTCTATAACGTTGCGGTAGCCGCGCTTAAACCGCTTTTGCACGCCGCCGCGGCTTTCTATAAATCTCCTGAGCCCCTCCGTTGTCACAGAGTCGGTCACTATGGTTGCGTTTTGGTGAACGGGCAAGATTATGGCGGAGGCAAGCGCAATCAGCCTGCAACGGTTGACCTCCATGCCGTCCGCCGTGACTATTGCGCAGCGGTCGGCGTCGGCGTCGAATATAACACCGAGGTCGGAATGCGTAGCTAAAACGCGTTTTGTGAGCGACTCCATCGCCTCCGCATTTTCGGGATTGGGAGCGTGCGCGGGGAACCGCCCGTCAGGCTCCAAAAACTGCGATGACGACACGTCCGCGCCTAGCGGCTCCAGAACGCGCTTGGCAAAAAATCCGCCTACGCCGTGCCCGGCGTCAACGGCTATCTTCATGCCCTTGAGCGGAAGGAACAGTCCCGTCCCCTTCCTTATCATCTCTGTGAGCGAGTCGCAGTAAAGCCGCAAAAAGTCGCGGCGAATAACGGTGGACGTGGAGGAGCGCGGCAGCTTTTCGCCGTTATCGGCAAGCACTATAATCTCGTCGAGCTCGGCGGAATTGACGCCGCCCTCTTTAGTAAAAAACTTAAGTCCGTTTATATCGCTGGGGTGATGGCTTGCGGTTATCATTATCGCGCCGTCCACCGACATTGACGGAAACTGCGTTGTCATAAATGCCGCAGGAGTGGAAAACAAACCGCAATCGTAAATTTCCAGTCCGGCGTACTTGAGCTCCGACACGATAGCGTGTTCAAACTGCTCGCCGGTGAGCCTACTGTCGCGCGCCACGGCAATCTTGCATCTGGGCCTGTCCGCGCGTCTTGCCGTCCAAAGCGCAAAAGCGTTTGCCAAATCCCTGACGGCCTTTTCGGTTAGAGGAGCGCTTTTACCCTCGGATTCAGTCGCTCTGCCGCGAATGTCCGTTCCGCTCTTTAATGCGCTGTAATTATTCATACACCCTCCATAATGCAGGAAAACCTATTGTCTCCCATATATTATATAACTTTTAGTCGTTTTTGACAAATGCTTTTAGCGTGTATTCGCCAAAATTCCTAAAATATCGCGCTTATAAAATGTCGAGAAGCTCGCCAAACCCTTTAACGGAGTAATCCGCATCGCTCTTTTTCTCGCCTGTTCTATCGAACAAGCAAGTATCGAGCCCGCTGTTTATGCCGCCGCGAATGTCCGAATTGATCCCATCGCCAAACACAAGCGCTCTTGACTTGTCCGCGATATCGAGCTCCCGTAACACATGGTCGAAAAACCGCGTATCGGGCTTGTTGTAGCCTATGATATCGGAAATAAACGCGCCGTCCACATGTTTTTCCACTGCCTTTAACCGTTCGCGAGCAATCGGCGCAAAACCGTTGGTTATTATGTACACCTTTATTCCGCGCGCTCGAACGGCGTTTAAAAACTCTATTGCGCCGTCTATCAAATATCTAGTGCTTTTCATTTCCGCCATGAACGCGGCGCTGACGGCAGCACAGTCAAAATCCTCGTTAAGCCGCTCGCGCAGCATATTAAAGCGCAGCCTGTCAAGCTCCGCGCGCAACAAGCCTTCGTTTTCCAACTTGCGCCACACAAATGTCGTTATGTCGGAAAACTCGGCAGTAATCTTGTCGTCCGAGGCCTTAACGCCCACCTGCCGCGCCGCATTGATTACAGACGTGCGCATAGCTCTGTTAAAGTCCAGCACCGTGTCGTCCGCATCGCACAGCAAAATATCGTATCTGTTATTTCGCGGCGACTTGATTGCGTCGCACAGCTTTTGCACACAGTCGCCGCAGGAAGTATCTATTGTGTAATCGGCATAGCGGCGGTACAGATGCGCGCGCTCCTCTATAATCTTTTCCAAGCCGAGCTTAAACGGTCTGTCCGAATCCGCTATGCGCTTTTTAAGCGTGTCAACGGGCGCGGTAAGCAGCACTATATCGCAAGCTTTGCGCAGCGCCGCCATACCATGCTTATCCTTTACTACGCCGCCGCCACAGGATATTATATTTGCGCTTGTACTCGCGGCCTCAATCACTATTTCGCGCTCGATATTTCTAAACGCCTGCTCGCCGTTGTCCGCTATATAGCGCGAAATTTCGCCGTAGCGCGAAACAAACACGCCGTCGGTGTCTATCACTTCCACGCCCAGTCGCTGTTTACACTCATTCGCCAGCGTGGTCTTTCCGCTCCCCATAGGACCTATCAATGCTACTTTTCGCACTGCAAACACCTGCTTATATTGTTTTTGCGTTCTGCGCCCGTATTAATAAACGCCGCCCGATATATCGCCGCTTTCTATCAAAATCTTTGCGGCGCTACTGTACACCTTTTGCACGTCGAATTCCTTCTTTAGCAATATCCTGTCGCCCTCAATCGCCTGAAAAAGCAGCATATCCGTGCCGTCTGCGATCATTGCGCCGCTATTGCGGTTTCGCCGTAAAAACGGCGTAATTGTATCGGTATACACCGCGTCATAAGCGTACATAAACGCGGGCGGCACACAAAACGCGAACAGCGTGTCCTCGCCGTTAAGCCCGAGCGGCGTGCAGTTGACCGCCATCTCCGCCGATTGCCCGGTATACAGCTCGGCGTTTTTGTGCTGCGCTATAAGCTTAGCCGCGTTTACGACAGATCGGCCCAAAACATACACCTTTTTGCCAACCGACGTAAGCGCGCCTACCACCGCGTGCGCCGCGCCGCCGGTACCCAAAACCAACACTGCGTTTACATTGTTTTTCCAATCGGGAAAGTTTCGATCAAGCGCGCGCATAAATCCGGCGCCGTCGGTGCTGTATGCCGTTTTATCCGCGCACCGCACGAGGTTGACCGAAAAGTCCGCGCCGGATATAAACCGCTTGATTTCGGTCTTGTACGGCTTGGTAACGAAAAACCCGTCATAATCACGCAGTAGCGTAGCGACCGCGACGCTCAATTTGTCGTACGGCGTATCGAATACGTCAAACGCAATATCCTCGCAAAGCGCCTGGGCAATTGCGCGGTGTACTGCCGGAGATTTGGTGTATGCTATATCTCTGCCGAGGAGCGCTATCTTATACACATGCCACCTCACCGCATACTGTCGAAAAATTAAGCATGCCGATCATGCCCTTTTAAGCTCCTTTACCGCCCTGTCGTAGCGCTCGGCAAAATCGCTTTGTGTTAGCCTGACTTCCAAAATCTCGCCTGCCGACACCGGAAGCATGACGGTGATAGTCTCGCCCTCGTTCTTTTTGTCGCGCAGAGCGCACTTGATAATGGAGCCGGACGAGGTGCGCGGCGGCGAAACAAACCTCTTGCAGATGGAAATGACTTTGGCGTAAAAATCCTTGTCCATAAGATCCTTGCACATTTCGCATTCCGTCATTATGCCTTTAAGCACATATTCGCCGTGCGTGGACTTGTAGCCGTCGTTGGTCTCGAGCGCATGCCCTACAGTGTGTCCGACGTTCAAGATTTTTCGCAAGCTCTTTTCCTCGGGGTCGGACTTTACAACCGTTTGCTTTATTTCGATGCACTTTTCCATTAAAGCGTATACCGCGTCGCGATCGTATTCTATTATGTCGTCCAGTTTTTCGGCGAGCATGGAAAACGATTTTTCGGTGAGCATGCACGTCTTTATCATCTCGCCGTAACCGCACAGCCAGTCCTCCTCGTACAGCGTTTCCAAAAAGTCATACGAGATTATTATTTGTTCGGGCGCGTGGAATGCGCCAATGAGGTTTTTTACGCCGTCAAAGGTAATCGCGGTCTTGCCGCCGATGGAGGAATCCACCATGGCAAGAAGGCTTGTCGGAATGACTATCCAGCTAATGCCGCGCATATACAGCGCCGCCGCAAGCCCGGTGACGTCGCCCACAACGCCGCCGCCTAACGCAGCTATTCTGTCAGTACGCTTAAGTCCGCGCTTATTCATTTCCGCAAGCAAGTCACAAAGCGTCTTTTCGTTTTTGCTCTGTTCGCCCGCGGTGATGACGTACGCGTCCTTTGTAAGCTCGGGATAGAACCCGGCAACATTGTCGTCGGTGACAACCAACGCACACTGCGACAATGCTTTTTCCACATCGGCGCGCAAGTCCTTGCCGTACATTAACTCAGTCATAATCATTCTCCTTTTGTTCACTGTTTCTATCGCCGTAAAAATATGTATTTTTTATAGTTTATAAAGAACGTATGTGAGAGTACGGAAGCGCGGCATAGACAAGGCAAGCAAGGTGCGACCGACGGGAGTTTAGATAGACCTAAATGACCGAGGGCGCACCGCAGCTTAACGCCGTATATGCCGATGCATACGTACTCGAACTACCAGCTTCGGCCGCCGCCGCCGCCAAAGCCGCCCCCTCCGCCTCCGCCGTGGCCGCCGCCGGAGAAAGAGCCGCCGCTTGACTTGGACGGCACGTAAGAAAGCGATGAGCCTACCGATTTAGTCAGGCTCGACACCGCGTAGATATCGAATAAGGAAGTGCGCCTGCCGTGGTAATATGTGGGTGGCTCTAATGTGAGATCCGCAAACTTATCCTGCCAAATCTTAGACACGCCCAAAACGTTGGCATACGGCAAGATATTGTAGTAATACTGCGGATCGTCTTTTAAAAGGGTTTCCAGCTCGTCCTTTTGCGCGTCGCGCAGGAAGTTGCGGAATCCGACCGCATCGTTCAAAAGTTCGGTATAGCCCTCCTTGCGCCGCGTCAAGAATGGCGCGATAGCCGAAGTAACACCTATGCTTATGCCGAATACAATCTTCTCGGTCCACCCCATCGCGTCGGTCGGTACTACGAACATCGTCGCAAGCGACAAAAAAACAGCGGAGATAAAAAACAGCGCCAACAACACCTTGCGCCGTGTTTCGCTCAGCTTAAAATAGCTAAGCACAAGCAACGCGCCGAGCACGGACGCAAGAATCACCGGCACAAGCGTGACTATACCGAGAAAATTGTAAAATCCGCTCGCTATGCGCAGTGTACTAAACACCGAGCCGAACACAGTAAACAGTGCGGTAGCCGCCGCAAAAAGGATTGACAGTGCGGTAAATCTTTTTTTGTAAAGCTTGCCGCCGAATTCCGTATTAACCGCGTTTTTGGCGGTTTCTATATGCGTCGCAAACTTTCCCGTTAAGTCCTTTATCCCCACGCGCAGGGCATCGTGCTTTTTGGATACTTTGGCATTTTTAAACAGCTCGTTAAACAGATCTCGTTCGTACTCTGTAACGGGATCGACGTCGTTGAGCTTGATTAAGTATGTGTCGCTGTCGGTTTCCTCGATTGCAATGTAGCCCTCGCTCGCCCAATAAAATATGAGCGAAGTGACGTCGCTTGACGAACATTTGCCGTCGATGATTTTTCCAAGCTGCACCGGCAGCATACGGCGCTTACGTCCCGTTTTTCCGTCCGTCATCGGCGGATAAAAATTGACAATCGGCGTAAGCGGTTTGTCCTTGCCTAAAAAGACCATCAAAAGCACCACCGCAGCAACAAGCAAACAGCCCACAATTACCGTAACTGTGCCCTCAAAGCCACTATCCTTAAGCGTGCCGGCAGGCATTTGCGCCTTTACTCGCACGCCGCAAAACGGGCTTAAATATTTTACATTAATCTCAATCGTTCTGCCGCCGTTTGATTGTGCGTACGCAACGCTGCGGTCGCCCACCCACACCGACAGTGCGTTATTTTGCACCGCCTTTGGAAATGTTACGGACACGGTTGCGTTTTCTATATCGCACGCCCAACCGCTGCCTATGGCGTTAATATCCAAAATGTCCGCGCCTTCGGGGTGTTTGGGCGTTATGTAATCGTACTTGAGCGCACAATACAATTTTTCCCCGATACCGAAATAAAGGTCGGGATCTCCCACCTTGACGGCGACAAGTTTATTCCCCGCCTCGTGCATTAATTCGTACGAAACGTTATAACCGCGCATATCGGTGGCTTTGACGTTGAGATTGCGCACGCGCTCGCCGGAGTTGACGGGTATATCAATATAAATGCCGTGTCGTGCCTTTGCAAATTCAACAACAATATCCTGTGTTATTTTGCAAGACCTGTCATTGTTCCATTCGACGTCAACGTTCATTTCGTTAATTGACATAGCGTTGTCAACGACCTGGATATCGCTGCTGTCGTCGTAAAGCGCAACAAAAATAAATGTTGCAGTAAAAAACACTGCCGCGATACCGACAATTATTCCGACAGAGATAATTGATCTTTTTAGTGAATCCATATTTTAATCGAAGCTTACCTTAGGCGCCACGCGCTCCGACGCGTCCTCTATCTCGAAGTACGGTTTGCGTTCGAGCCCCATTTTGTTTGCAACTATGCTCGACGGGAATTTCTGTATCTTATTGTTGAGGATTTTTATTTTTGCATTGTAATACTTGCGGCTTCTCGCAATCTCTTCCTCTATCTGCTCAAGCTGACGGGAAAGGTTGTTGAACTGGCTGTCCGCCTTGAGTTGAGGATATTGCTCCTGCACAAAGTTGAGCAATGTGTGAAGCGAATTACTAAGCTCGCGCTCGGCGGAAATTCTGTCCGCTACGCTTAAAGTGCCGCCGCCGCGCGCCGCCATTGCCGCGTTTCTCGCCTCTGTGACGCGCGTAAATGTTTCCGATTCGTGCTTGGCGTAGCCCTTGCACGTGGCGACAAGATTGGGTATAAGGTCGTACCGCTTTTTCATGTGTACGTCCATTGCAGAAAACGCCTCGTCAACGTCGTTGCCGAGCGAGATGAGTGAGTTGTGCGTGACGACATACCATATGGCACATACGGCAACAACAAAGAATATGACGCCGACGATTATGCCGATTATCGCTCCGCCCGTTAAAGATAATAATTGCATTTATTCTTCCTCCATAATGCAAGCGATTGCATTATTTATTGTACCATTTTCCGCGCGATTTTGCAAGTACTTTTATAAAAAAGCCGAGGCATGCCTCGGCTTAAAACTAAGTATTCAGCTGTTTGCGTCCTTATCGAACGCGGCGGAGATAGCGCTGTAAATTGTGTAGGCAATTTTTTGCTGGTAGCTTGCCGTAATCAGCTTGCTCTCCTCGCTCACGTTTGACAAAAATCCGCACTCGCACAGTATGGACGGATACTCGCTGCAATTAAGTATGTAATAGTCGCCCACCGCCGCCTGCCTCGGCCTGTCGTTTAGCACGTCGTTAAAGTAATTTTGCACGCTTCGCGCATACTTTTCGCCCGCCGCGCCTGCGTAAAACGCTTGCGCGCCCTTTACGGACGACACCGGATAGGAATTGCAATGCACGCTTATCACAAGGTCGGGCGAAGCTGCCGCCACTATGTCCCTGCGCGCGCGCATGTCCTCCTTTTTGCTGTACTTTATTCCGCCGCTCACCGCGGACGAATCGCTTCTGGTGAGTATCACGTTGTAGCCGTCGTTTTGCAGATACTTGGATAAATACTTGGATATGGACAGGTTGATATCGCTCTCCTTGGTGCCTGTGGTTATGCCTGTTACGCCGCCGTCCGCACCGCCGTGTCCCGCGTCAATCACTATAGTGATGCCGTTGCTCGGCTTGGAGGAGGCAATAACGGTGGCCGCCGTGGTGACCGCCGCAATCAGCACAAGCACCACGGACAGCACCGCAATGATGGTTTTTCTTTTTATCGTAATAAACGCCATGCGCCTAAAACACCTCCGAGGCAGATTGGATTTATCCGTTCTAAATTTTCCACACTTTTTTACAATTTACGCACAAGCTATGTGCATAACTATGTGCATAAGTGCATAACTTAAATAGTTTGACAGCTTTTTTACACAAATAGCACGTAATTAATGGGTGGAATAAAGCTGAACATTCCCGTCAAGCCAAGAGTCGAACAGCGGCTTCAGCTGGCGTTTTGACGATTTTTCCATTGCGCCCATCAGATCCTCGGGCTTTGCAATGCTAAATTTATTGGCGGAATAATACTGCTTAAGCCCTGCTAAAAATTTGTCCGTGCCCACCGTGTTTCTGACGTCGTCCAGCATGAGCGCGCCCTTTACGTAAATCAAGTACGTATATTCCGTCTCGCCCGAATACTCGCCAAGCGCGCGCGTCATGGACGTGTCTTCGCGACCGCCGCTTTTATACGTTTCGCAGTAAAGCATGTACGCACCCAGCGCGTCCGCACGCTTTGCCTCAAACGTGTAGTTATATCCTTCCGCGTACTCGTAAAACATCATTGTGGAATATTCAGCCATCGCCTCGTCCAGCCAAGAGTTTTTTACCTCGTTGTTGCCGACCGCGCCGTACCACCACTGATGCGCCGTTTCGTGGACTATTACGTCCAGCTTGCTGTCGCCCTTGTATTCGTCCGAAATCATGGACAGCGCAGGATATTCCATGCCGCCCTGCAAAAAGCCGGTCTGCACAACGGTGTATTCCTTGTACGGATACGCACCGAACTTTTCGCCGAATATGCGCACCGCGTCAATCGCCGCGTTAAGCGCCTTTTCGGGATCGGAGTCCGAATAGTAGTAATAATTGACTATAGTCGAACCGCTTAGCCCGCTCATTATTTGGTACTCGCCAAGCACTGCCGCAAAGTCCCTGACCTTTTGCGCGCTTATCTTATAAGTGACAGTGTTGTCGGTTTCGGTTTTGCCCTTTATCTCGCCCGTCGCGGCGCATTCGTAATATTCCGGCACGGTGAGCGTAACGGAATAATTCGCGCACTCGCTATAAAACGGATCGCCTATAGAATAATACGGATCGGCTACAAACTCGCCGCCCTCATACACGCACGCTATCGGGTAGAAGTTGGCAAGATTGACCGATTTATCCGTATAGCCGAACCTGTGTCTTACCTTGGGCAGCTTAACGGAATACTCTATGGTGACGCGCGTCTTTTCCGTCGGGTCGAGCGTAGATCCAAGCGGCACAACCAAAATGTTTTCGTCCTCGCCGGACACGGTTACGTCCTTTGCCTTGCCGTTTACCGACACGCTTTCTATATTCATCACGCTGTAGCTTTTTCCGCTCGGGTACGCCTCGGTTGTTCTGCCGCTAGGAATAGGGCTGTACTGCGCGCCCTCGCGGTAGGCGTTAGGGTACAGGTGAAACCACAATTCGTTTAGCGGTACGTCGTTGTTGTTGACGTAGTCGCACGTGACGGACGCGGTGAGAATGTTGTCAACGGAAAGCGTTGCGTCAATCGTGTAAGAAGTAAGCTCTTTCTTTTCGCTCGCAGAACAAGCACAAAGCGGCAACGAAATCGCCGCCGCAGTGAATAACGCAATCAATTTTTTTCGCATATCGATCTCCTTTTTTGCAACCGCTTTTCGGTCGCTTACATTACGATTATCAATATGACAAAAAAATCGACTATATGCTAATTTAAACGATATTATTTTGCCGCTATGGGAGTAGTGGGCGTGTACGTGCGTTTTAACGCGTCAAATCGCTGTTTGCGGCGCATAGCGATATCTATAAGCTTTTCTATAAGCCCGGAAAACGGCATCTGCCGCGCGAACAACGGCGAAGCGAGCGAGCCCGGAATTGTGTTTATCTCGTTGACGTAAATGTCGTCGCCTTTTACCATAAAGTCTATGCGCGCTACTCCGCTGCAGCCCACCGCTCGGAAGGCGCGCTCCGCCAATGCTTGGATAATCTCGTTCTTTTCCTCGCCCACCGCCGCCGGAATCTTGTGACGAGTGGACTTGACGTCGCCGGAATATTTATCGGAAAAGGTCAAAAAGTTCTTCCACCCGACCGGCTGCTCTGTGTCGGACACTGTCACCTCATCATCGTAGCTGTCGCCGAGCACCGCGCAGTTTACTTCCGTAAAGTCCTCTATCGCCTTTTCTATTATCACCAGATCATCCCACTCAAACGCGATATCGAGCGCTGATAACAGCGACGGCCTGTCGTTAGCCACCGAAATGCCTATCGAACTGCCGAGGTTGCACGGCTTTACTATCACCGGATAGACGAGCGATTCCGCTTTTTTTAATACAGCCGTTTTGTCTTTGTTATATTCGAGCCGCGTTGTCGTGACAAAAGGAAGCACATTCAGCCCTGCCGCGATAAACGTCTCTTTGGATTTTATCTTGTTCATGCCGACGGAGGACGCCATTACGCCGCTGCCGGTATACGGAATTCCGCACATTTCCAGCAAGCCCTGTAGGCTGCCGTCCTCGCCTAAAATTCCGTGCATGCACAATAGCGCAGCATCCACCTTGTACAGCCTTTTATTCTTGTGATAAAGATAACTGTCGTCGGGGCGCAGATGCACCTTTTTTCCGTCAAACCTGTTGTTTCTGACGGCGGACACGCTGTCAAAGCACTCCGCCGCCCACCATACGCCGTCACCGTCTATGTAAACACCCACGCACTTCTTTTTGCACGCGGACATAGCCTGCAGACCGGTAATAATACTTATATCGTGCTCGCACGACCTTCCACCGAAAAACACAGCAATCATATTTGTTGTATATGATTGCCGCCAAATCTTTGTGATAAATTTTAATATATTCTTTTGTAATGCAAAATAGAACTTTAAATAAAATAAAATGAAAACGTCAAGATTGCAACAATGCCGAGGTAAAGCGAGAACCACTTGTAATTTGCCTTGGCTATAAGCTTAAGCATGGCGCGCACCGCTATATACCCCGATGCAAACGCCGTAAATGCGCCGATAAGCATACTGAACCAGTCCACGCTTCCGAGCGAACCCGCCTGCGCCACGTCGATTATGCTAAGCAGCAGCGAGCCTGCAATAACCGGCAAGCTCATCAAAAACGAGAATGTAGCTATCTTTTTTCCGTCAGTGCCGGCAACCGTGCCGCCGAATATTGTAGAGCCCGACCGCGACACACCGGGCAAAACGCCTATGCCCTGCATAAGCCCCATTGCCACCGCGCCGCCCCAGGATAAATCCTTGGGGTTTTTGTTTCGCTTTGCGACAAACTCGCTGACAAGCATGATAATTGCAGTAAAGGCAAAAAAGAAACACAGATACTTAGCGGTGGAAAAATATTCTTCTATTATGCCCTTGCACGTGAATCCGATTATCACCGCAGGGATTGTGGCGACAATCAGCATCAAAAGGTTTTTGTACGGCTTTTTAAAAAGCTCAAGTATGGGTTTATAAAGCACGATTACTACGGCGACAAGCGTGCCCACGTGCGCCATGACGTCAAACAGCAAAAAAGAGCTGCCGTCGTTAAGCCCCATCAGCTCTCTTGTAAGTATTAAGTGTCCGCTGGACGAAACAGGCAAAAACTCCGTAAGTCCCTGCACCAGTCCCAGCACCATGGCTTGCCACCAAACCATTAAAACCCTCCGAAAAAGACCGTCACCATATAATATTTTGCTTGACAGTAAAAATATTACAACTGTTTAATCATCAAGGCGACCGGAAATAAAAATCGCCGCACCCGCACCGACAATCAAACCTATACTGACCCATATGCCGCCCGAGGAAGGGTCGCCGTCAAACACATTGCAAGCATAAAGCAAATTCATTATAATTCCTATCACGCCCAATGCGAACAATATTAACGCGACAATTCTTAAGATATTTGCAATCATGCACACCTCATAATTTATGCCGCGCCGCTTATGGTGTCCACCATTTTAGCCTCCGCACTTGCGGCACGCAGTGACGATTCGCGTTCTCTTAATGCTTGCTCTCTTGCGCCGCGCGGAACAATGTCAAACACCTTTTTCTCGGTGCCTACCTCATCCTCGCGCTCGGCAATCTTTTTAAGCTCGGCAAGGGCTTTGTCGAACTTTACCCTGTCTATGCTCTCTAACTTGGTGACAAATATGCCCTCGTGCAGGGTTTTGTCTACTCGTTCCTTGTCGTAGCGCAACTCCTCAAACAGCTTCTCACCGGGGCGCAGACCGGATATCACTATCTGAATATCCTTGTTGGGGACCAATCCGTTTAGCCTGATTAGATTGCACGCCAAATCGTATATGTAGACGGGCTCGCCCATGTCAAGCACAAAAACCTCGCCGGAGCTTGCGAGCGCACCCGTCTGCAGTACAAGCCTAACCGCCTCGGGTATTGTCATAAAGTAACGCTTTATGTTTCTGTCTGTAACCGTGACAGGTCCGCCCTCTTGTATCTGCCGTAAAAATGTGGGAATGACCGAGCCCGACGATCCGAGAACGTTGCCGAACCGTACCGCCGCCATCTGCATATCGCTGTCCGATGCTTTAGTCTGCACCAGCATTTCAGCAAGGCGTTTGCTCGCGCCCATTACGTTTGCAGGATTGACCGCCTTGTCGGTGGAAATAAGCACAAACCGCTTTACGCCCGCTTTTTGGCACTGCTCAATCACGTTTTTAGTGCCGAACACGTTGTTTTTTATCGCCTCGGTGGGCGCGATTTCCATCATTGGCACGTGCTTATACGCCGCCGCGTGAAACACCGTGTCGGGCTTGAATTTTTTAAGCACTTCTTCTAACTTTCCCGCCTCGCGCACGGTACCCATTATCAAGGAGTACTTGGACGTATCGTACTTCTTTTGGAATTCCTGGTCGATATTGAACATGCCGTTTTCGTTTTGATCGAAAATGACAAGGTGCTTGCAACCGAATATAAGCGCCTGCCTGCAAAGCTCCGACCCGATGGATCCGGCGCCGCCCGTCACCATAACCACCTTGTCCTTGACGGACATGTCCACAAGCTCGGTCCGCACCTTAAACTCGTCCCTGCCGAGCAAGGATTCTATCTTTATGTCGTGGAGAGTAAGCGAAGCGTTTGCCGTGGCGGTGGCGTCGCTTATGGGCGGAAGAATTTTTATGGGGATGTTGTGCTTGGAAATGGTTTCGTAAATCTGCTTAAGCCGAGATTTGGTTAAATCGGTTATCGCTATGACAAACATATCCGGCGCGTAATCGTCTATGATTTGCGTAAGATCGTCCAGTCCGCCGGCAATCAAGTTGTCGCCTATGCTCTTACCATGCTTGTCCGCGTCGTCGTCCATAAACGCAACCGGCAAGTACCCCTCGTCGGTGTTGGAGATAAATCTGGCGTGCAGTGCGGAGCCCACGTTGCCCGCGCCGTAAATTACTGTGCGAACGGGTTTTTTGTCCGCAGGAAAGTTTCCGCGCTGGACATGCCGAACATAGCCTATAAGCATGTTGGAAAATCTGGGTATGGCGGTAAATATCAACGCGAAAAACACAAAAAGCAATATCTGCGTGCCGTACAGCATTACGTTAAACGCCGCAAACAGCACCGCCTTTACGATAAGCAGCACAAAGTACGACACAACGTATGAGCTAACAAATTTGATAAATTCCACACGCCCTGCAAGCTTCCACACAACGTTGTAGCAATTGAACAGCGCAAGCATACACACCGGTATGCCAGTCATGATTATCATGATGGGGATTTCAAAGTTTTCGTAGTTGAGCACCGAGGACACCGGGATCTGATTGAACATGGAAAGCCTTGCAAGCCAAAACGCCCCAAAGCAAAACACTATGTCGCAAACAAACGTCAAAACTACCCCGCGATACCGAGGGGAAAGCAACGCCATTACGTTTACATTGGCACGCTTTTTTGATTCCGTTTGTTCCGACTTTGCGTCGGTTTTTTCCTGAAGTTCAGCCATATTCCTCAATTATGCCCTTTTACCATTGTGTATAATACCACAAAACCCTTTTTTTGTCAATACAATGGGAATATGTCGTGCAAATTATTTAAATTTTCAAGCGGGAAAACGCTATTTTCGAGTGTTTATATACTTTTTGAACACCGAAAGCACCTCGTCTATCTTGCGCGAATCCTCGCACTCGCACATGACGCGCACCTTGGGCTCGGTGCCGGACATTCTGACTATCAGTCTGCCTATGCCGGAAAGCCGTGCCGTGTAGTCCTCTATCAGGTCTATCATGCCCTTTTCGTACATGATAGACTGGTCGGCGTACTCGGCAATCG
>JAFLVH010000047.1 GCA_022508365.1 Clostridiales bacterium
AGGTCTATCATGCCCTTTTCGTACATGATAGACTGGTCGGCGTACTCGGCAATCGCCTTTTGCGGAAAGAGGTTGAGTTCTATGAATTCGCCGAGCTTACCGTTTTTGTACAATGCTTTTGTGAGGAACATGCTGCTCATTATGCCGTCGCCGGTTGTCGCTTGCGGATAGACAATGTAATGTCCGCTCTGCTCGCCGCCTAGGTTGTAGCCCTTTTTAAACATCAAATCGCATATATATTTGTCGCCGACAGGAGTGCGGACAAGTCGTCTCCCGTCCTTTTCAAGCCGACGTTCCAAGGCAGTATTTGATAGTATGGTGCCCACAACCACGTTGTCCTTTAACGTCATTTCCCTGCCAATGTTGTAAAGCACGCTGTCGCCGTCCATTATCCTGCCGTCAAACACAAAGGCAAGCCGATCCGCGTCGCCGTCGTAGGAAAAGCCGAGCTTGTAGTCGGTGCCCACCATGGAGTGCAGCACGTAATCGGGATGAAGCGCGCCGCAGCCGCAGTTTATCTTTTCGCCGCGGAGGGAGAAATTTTCTATCTCCACCGTTGCGCCCAAACGCTCAAACGCCTGCTTGGCAACGGTGGAAGCCGCGCCGTAGCCGCAGTCAAGCCACACCTTGGCGCCCTTCATGTCGTAATCCACCGTTTCCACAAGGTAGTCTATATACTGCTTTTGCGCGTCGGCTATCTCGCATACCGAGCCCACTGCGCGCGCCTCGGTGGGGTTGTCTATATAGTATTCGATGCTGCCCTCTTGCTCCTCGCTCAGCTTTACGCCGCTGCCGTCGAATATCTTTATGCCGTTGTATTCGGGCGGATTGTGCGACGCGGAAATCACTATTCCGCACAGCGCCTTGTACTTAATAGCCATGCGCGCAATGCCCGGCGTCGGAAGTATGCCCACCGTCAGAACGTCGGCGCCGCCGCGTTTAAGCCCGTCGATAAGCGCGGACTGAATTTCAGGACCCGACACTCTTGTGTCACGTCCCACAACAACCGGCCCCTTGCCGAAGTATGCGACAATGGCAAGCCCCACCTTGTATGCAAGAAAAGCGTCCAGGTTGTCGCCGTACTTGCCCCTTATTCCGTCCGTACCGAAGTATTTGCCCATAGCTCCTCCCGATGCCCTGCGCCTAAAACGCATAATTAAACAAAATAATTATAGTATATCTCGATAATCTTGTCAATATATATGCCGAATAATTATAATTCGCTCAATATTATTTATATTTTACGTAATAATTGCTTATAATTTATTCGATAAAAACAAAATTTATTGCCAACGGTTGACATATCGATAACGCTTGACTTATAATATAACGGTATGAGCGAGATAGTACAGGGAATAGCAGAAACGATGAATAATGCGCTTGGCGCACCTCTTGCCGTGCTGCTGCTGTCCATCATACCGATAGCCGAAGCGCGGTTTGCCATACCGTTTGGAATGAGCATGGGGCTAAAGCCGATAGAGGCGTTCGGCTGGGCGTTTTTGGGCTCGTCGCTAATGGCTCCCATACTTTTGATAGCGTTTATACCGCTTATAGGCGCGCTGTCAAAGACAAAATTTTTTTCCAAAATCGGTCGTTTTTTGTACGACAAATTCGAAAAGAAGTCGCGCTCCCTTGCGGACACGGTAAAAGAGCCGCAGACGGAAGACGGCAAAAAGCCCATAGTCACCAAAACCGAGCTTAAAAAAATCGGCGGCACGGCGCTGTTTGTAGCCGTTCCCCTGCCGCTTACCGGCGTTTGGACGGGCAGCGCGGTGGCGTCCATACTTAAGATCGGATTTGTAAAATCGCTTATCGGCGTCATAATCGGCAACGCCGTGGCGTGCGGAATAATAACGCTTATCTCGTTTTTGTTCCAAGACTACGTAACCTATATCACGCTTGCGTTTTTTATAATTGCGGTAACGGTTGTAGTGGTTTTAATCATAAAATTTATATTGTACAAACCCAAAGCCGCGGAAGAGACCGACAGCGCCGCGGACGATAAAAGAGACATTTAAGGAGCTTATATGTGCGGAATAATCGGATACGTGGGCGGAAAAAAAGCCGCGCCCGTTCTGCTTAAAGGATTACAACGCCTTGAATACCGCGGATACGATTCCGCAGGCATAGCCGTTGTGGACGGAGACACTATCCGCGCCGTTAAAACTCGCGGCGAGGTTAAAGTACTGTGCGACAAGGTGGAAAAAAACGAGCCCGACGGCATAATAGGTATCGGTCACACGCGCTGGGCAACC
The DNA here is from genome assembly GCA_022508365.1 of Clostridiales bacterium. Taxonomy (GTDB): domain Bacteria; phylum Bacillota; class Clostridia; order Christensenellales; family Pumilibacteraceae; genus Anaerocaecibacter. Next base: position 2,256 of record JAFLVH010000047.1, read on the forward strand.
CACGGCGCGCCCAGCGACGTCAATTCCCACCCGCACCTGTCGGCGGACGGGCGGTTTTGCGTTGTCCACAACGGAATTATAGAAAACTTTGCCGAGCTCAAAGAGGATCTGATAAGTCACGGTCTGCCATTTAAAAGCGAGACGGACAGCGAGGTCATCGCTCAGCTCATTCAGTATCTGTACAACGGCGATATGATCTCCACCCTTTGCAAGGTTATGGATAGGCTGTCCGGCTCTTATGCGGCAGGCATACTTTGCGCGGACTCGCCTTCCACGCTGTACGCCATACGCAAGGATAATCCGCTTGTAATCGGACTCGGGCAGAACGAAAACTTTATCGCGTCGGACTTTGCCGCCGCGCTCGAGCACACGCACAACTTTGTTCAGCTTAACGATTATGAAATAGCGCAGATGACCGCGCGCGCCGTGACCTTTTTCGACCGCAACGGCAACAAGGTGGAAAAGACGCCCTACCGCGTGGACTGGGATATCTCACTTGCGGAAAAAGGCGGATATCCGCACTTTATGCTTAAAGAGATTTACGAACAGCCCAAAGCCCTGCACGACACATTGAGCCCGCGCATAAAGGGCGATAATATCGTATTGGACAAGATAGAGTTTTCTCCGGCTAACGTCAATTCGATAAACCGCATAAACATTGTCGGCTGCGGCTCTGCATACCATGCAGGCATCGTCGGCAAGCACTTTATAGAAAAGTACTGCCGCATCAACGTAAGCTGCGAGCTTGCCAGCGAATACATCTACAGCAATCCCATAACCGACAACCGCACCCTTACCATTGTGATAAGCCAAAGCGGCGAAACGGCGGATTCGCTTGCCGCGCTCAGACTTGCAAAAAAGCTTGGCTCGCACACCATTGCAATTGTCAATGTTTTAAACAGCGCCATTGCGCGCGAGGCGGACGACGTGCTGTACACCTACGCAGGACCGGAAATAGCCGTTGCCACCACCAAGGGTTACACCACGCAGGTCGCCGCACTGTTTCTTGTAGGGCTTAAAATAGCCAAAGTCAAGCACATAATTTCCGACGCAAGATACAATGAACTGTTAAAAGAGCTCGCTCTCCTGCCCGATAAAGTAAGCGAAATACTAAGTGACACCGACAAAATAAAACGCTATGCGGAAAACTACGCCGACCGAAAATGCGTGTTCTTTATAGGAAGAGGCACGGACTATGCCGCGTCGCTCGAGGGCGCGCTCAAGCTGAAGGAAATATCGTATATCCACGCCGAGGCTTATGCCGCCGGCGAGCTTAAACACGGCACAATATCGCTTATAGAGGAAGGCACGATAACCGTAGCGCTCGTCACACAGCAGGATCTGTACGCCAAAATGCTGTCCAACATAAAAGCCGTACAATCGCGCAAAGGCACCGTGCTTGCCCTATCGTCGCAAAGCAACGTCAAGGTCGGCGAGCAATCGGACGGACTTATTACAATCCCCGACTGCGACGACGACGTAACCCCCGTGCTTACTGCTGTTATCTTACAGCTTTTTGCATACTACATCGCGTCAAAGCGCGGCTGCGACATCGATAAGCCGCGCCACCTCGCCAAGTCCGTCACAGTAGAATAACAAAAAAAATTGCCGCACATGCGGCAATTTTTTTTGTCATAATTTATATGTAGACAAAAATCTAATTGTGCGCTCTTGCTCGCTTTTTTGCGCCGAAAGCCCGGCGATTTCCAAGCAGTATTTCAGTCTGCGCGCCGCACCGTCCGCGCCGTCGTAGATTTTTATATTGCCGCCGTAAATATCCCGTATGATATCCGCTATGTAGCTGTAATGCGAACAGCCGAGTATCACCGCCTCCGCGTCCATGTAATCGTTAAAAACGCACTGCATATACTTGCTTAGACGCGCTCTGTCGCCAAGATTGTCTTCTATGAGTTTTGCAAGCTCGGGCACGGCAAGCGGCACCACCTTTCTGTCGCAGCTGTCAAGCAGTATGCGAAACCTTTCCGACATAAACGTCGCTTTTGTGACGAGCGCCACGGCATAGCCGCCTCGTCCCAGCTCCTTTACGCACGGACGGATTGCAGGCTCCAGCCCCACCACAACGCGCGTGGAGTACAGCATGCGTATTCGCTCAGCCGCAGTCACCGTCGCCGTGTTGCACGCAATAACAAGCGCCTTGCAGTTAAGCGAAAACAGCGTGTTTGCCGCGTCAAACGCGGCAATCGCTATCTCGTCCTTATGTTTATTTCCGTACGGCATATTCGCCTTGTCTGCAAGATAAATAAAGCTTTCGTTGGGCAGTAATTCCGTGCAGGACTTTAAAACGTTAAGTCCACCCACGCCGCTGTCAAACACTCCTATCGGCCTATACATAGACTCTGTATATGCATGGTCGGGACTGTTTGTTACTTTACACTATTGCCGCTTTGTCATTAAACGCGCTGTTTATCGCACCCGAAATAATTTTTGCGCAGTCCTCCACCAATATGTCCACGTCCTTGGGCGTTACAATCATGTCGCCGCGCAGCGCCTCGTTACATTCGCAATAATCGCGCACTATCGTGGAGGCATACACCACAAGCGGCACGCCAACCGACACCGTTTTTATGCCCAGCGACTTTTTGTCCAGCCTACGCCTGTGGTTTTCCACTCCGCTACCCGGCGTGATGCCGCTGTCGGTCACTTGAAACGCAGTGGCAATCCGCCCTGTCGCCGCCGCGGTAAGCGCGTCCACCACGACTATTACGTCCGGCTTTACCCTGTCCGCAACGGCGGAGATTATATCAAAGCTTTCTATGCCGGTCATGCCGAGCACGTTGGGCGTAAGCGCGCACAGATACTTTTCTGCCCTCTCGCCGCCGGTTAAATGACGGTTGACGGACAGCCGCTTAAACACCCTATCGCCAAGCGCGTCCGCGGTTAGGTCGGGATTGCCGAGCCCCACCACCATCACCTTGTCGCACCCCTTGCAGTAGCTCTTTAGACACTTGCTAAGCGCGTCCGTCACGCGTCCGTAATCGGTGACAATGCTGTTTATCACTGCGGAGGTCTCGAGCGTTGCGTACTTTCCGCACGGCTTGCCGAGCTTGCGGGAGGTCTGTTCGTCCACAGTCACCTCGTAATACTTGATAACTCCGTCGTCACGGTGATGCTTGTGCGAGCAAAACTCCACCGCCATATCGGTGCAACTGAAATCTTTTTCCATAAAAATATTGTTTGTAAAAGAAAATTTTTTAATCGTAAACCCGACAAACAGTTGCAAAAGTTCATTTAGTATGTTATAATCTTATGGCAAACATAAAAAAGGCGATAAAAGGAGTAAAATCGTGCCCAACATTAAATCCGCGAAAAAACGCGTACTTATTACCAAAAAGAAAAACGCAAGAAACCGCGCCGACCGTTCCAAGGTCAACAACGCAATCAAAGCGTTTAACAAAGCTATCGATTCGGCAAACATCGAGGAAGCCGAACGCTTGCTCCCCATCACCATGTCCATAATCGACAAGGGCGTCACCGCAGGCGTTTTGCACAAGAACGCCGCCGCCAACAAAAAGTCGGCTATTTCTAAACGCCTCAGCGATATTAAGAGCGGCAAAGTAACAGTAACCGTCAAAAAGGACAACAAGACCATCGCCGCCGAAAAAGCACGCGCCGCCAAGGAAGCGCGCGAGGCCGCACGCGCCGAGTTCCGCGCCAAACAGCAAGAGAAGGAAGCGGACAAGGCCGAGCAGAAAAAGAAAAAGACCAAGGAAAAGGTAGAGGAAAAGGAAGAAAAGCCCAAGAAGGAAAAGGCTCCCAAAAAGGCCAAAAAGGAAAAGGCCGAAGAGCCCCCTGCTACCGACGCAGAATAATTAAAATCCCGCCAATGGCGGGATTTTTTAGTTAAGAATTATGAGTTATGAGTTAAGAGTTAGAATAAGGATTAATTTTAAATGATTTTGTCTTGGCGCGACAATATCACTCTGAACTTTGAACTCTGAACTCTGAACTCCCTAGTCGTCCTCGTCCATGATAACGCCTAATTCGCGCATTATGTCCTTTAAATCGTCTTTGGGATGGAGCGCCTCGGCAAAGGAAAATCCGGCAGGCGATCTGTCCGTGTACTCGTCCACCGCGACAGCCTCGTCCTCATCGTCGAGCGAGGATTTAAGTCGCTCGCGCTCCGATTCGTACTGGCTCTGTATATCCCCTGTGCGCGACAGCACTTTGGAGATTTTTCTGTTTACCTTGCTCGTCTCTATCAGGTCGTCGTCCAACGGATAAGCGGAAATAATCTTATTGTAATAGCTCATCCATTTTTCGTGGAAGCTCTTCAATTGGGCAAGCTCTTGATTGTACCGTATAAGCGACACGCGTTCTATATCGTCCGCCTTTTTGAGTGCGGCGGTAATCGCCTTGTACACAAGGTCTTTTTGTCCCTCGTACTTAGCTATCTTTTTTTCCGCCTCGGATAAGCTCTTTTTAAGCTCGTCAATGCGCTCGCGCTGCTTTAAAAGCGTACTCTCGTACTCGCGGCGCACCGCCTCCATGTAATTATCGAAATCGGCTTTTGTATACTTCTTTTTGCCGTCCATACCCTTCACCTAAAAATTTTGTAGGCTTTTGTTTAGTGTTTGCCGGTGTGTTCCTTAAGTATTTTATGCTTTAATTCATACAGCCCGTCGGAAATATTCACCTTGTAAATCTGCGGATTGTCTATGCGCTTGTACTCATCCCAGAATTTATTCTTTTCTGCCAAAGCAAACTGCACAATCTCTTTTAGCGTGGGCGTTTTGTAAACGCACTTTCCGCCGTCGAATATCTTGTGGTGCATGGGACGAATGTCGTAGTCTGTTAGCGTTGTCGTCTTCCACCTTTCGGTTTCGTGCGTGAGTACGAGGGGCTTGGGAATTTTTTCGTCCTTTAGCGCGATGAGGTCTGCAACCGCCATGCCCGACTTGTCGTAAAGCCTGTACAGCGTTTTAAAGCCGGGGTTTGTCACCTTGACGAGCGAGTCCGAAATCTTCATGCGCGGCTCCATTATGCCGCCATGCTCTATTGCAGACAGCTTGTATACGCCGCCGAGCGACGGAGTATCCTCACTTGTAATAAGCTTGGTGCCCACGCCGTACATATCTATCTTTGCGCCTTGGGCATTAAGAGACTGCAACAGGTACTCGTCTATATCGCCCGACGCCATAACCACCGCGTCCTTAAATCCCGCGTCGTCCAGCATCTTGCGCGCGACCTTGCTAAGATACGCCAAATCTCCGCTGTCCAGTCGAATTCCTATAGGCTTGTGCCCATTTTGCTTTAACTCGTTAAACACAGTAATTGCGTTTTTTATGCCCTGAATGGTGTCGTACGTATCCACAAGCAGCAGGCATGTATCGGGATAGACCTTGGCAAATGCGCGAAAAGCGTCAAGCTCGGTGTCAAAGCTCATAACCCAGCTGTGCGCGTGCGTGCCCTTTACCGGGATATCGAACATCTGACCGGTGAGCACGTTGCTGGTGCCGGTCGCGCCGCCAATTATCGCGGCGCGTGCGCCGTAAATGCCGGCGTCCGGGCCCTGCGCGCGCCTAAGCCCAAACTCCACTACGCTTTTGCCGTTTGCCGCAGTGACAATGCGCGACGATTTGGTGGCGATAAGAGTTTGGTGGCTTATAATATTAAGCAACGCAGTCTCTATAAACTGGGCTTCTATTAAAGGCGCTTTGATTATTACAATCGGCTCCTGCGGATATACTATGTCGCCTTCGCATACGGAATACATTTCGCCCGTAAACTTAAAGCTAGCTAGATAGTCTAAAAATTCGTCGTGGAACACTCCGAGCGAACGCAGGTACGAAATATCCTCGGCGGAAAAGTGCAGGTCCTTTATGTAGTCTATCGCCTGCTCTAAGCCTGCAAACACCGCATAGTTGATGGTGTCCTTCTGTCTAAAGAACACGTCAAAGACCGCCGTCTCATTGGCTTTGCCCTGTAAAAAATAACCGTCCATCATTGTAAGCTGATAGAGGTCTGTCATCATTGTAAGATTACGCATTGCTTACGTCGTCCTTTTTAAAGTATGTTTCAAGCGTTATGGCGATTACGGTAAGTCCGCCAAACGCCGCAAGAAGTCCTGCCACAAGCCCGTAGCCACACGCTCCAAACGAGCCAAGCGCCAATATTCCGCCGACAATGCCGAAAAACAGCATAACCTTAACCTGCGGAAATTTAGCTTCCGCAAACCATACGGAAAACAGACAGCCTATTCCCGGCGCGGCTACATATATGGGATAGAGCTCGCTGTATCCTGCCGCAGTAGTTACCGCAAAAAGCGACACAGCGCCGCAGGACAGTACCACACCTGCAAACCAGATGGAAAGCGAGTTTTTGGCGATTACGGCGCTCAAAAGCACCGCTGTTCCAAACCCGAACAGTACGGTGGGGGCTGCAATATCCCGAACGGACGCATTAATCACGCCTGCGCCTGCAAGAATAAGAATAATCCCTGCGACGACAAGCAGACAGCCCATAACGATATTGCACGCGCACTTCTGCATTTTGGAAAGCGGAAGGTCGTCAGTCGTCCCACTTGTCTTCATACGCTTCCTCCGCGTCCTGAATAACCTCTTTTGTTTTTTCGCGCTTTACTTTTGTCGGCTTCGGGTCGTTGTTACTCTCCGTCGGCACTTCTGTTTTTACTTTGATAGCAACGCCGCTTTCGTCGATGACAACTTCTTCCGTCGGCTTTGGCTTTTTGCGATCCTTAAAGAACGTTATGTCCGGCATGGGATGAGCCAACTTGGTCTTTTCGTAGTCCAAGTAATCGTCACAGAGCTTGCTCTTGTCCACAAAGATAAACACCTTTTTCCCGGACCGCTTGGCTCTTATTATGTGCGTCGCAATTATCGCGACGCCGGCTATAATAAACAGCACGCTCACCAAAACGCTTGCGCGCATGCCGCCTATTTTAAGCACGTCGTTGACGCGAATAGCCTCTATCCACGCCCTGCCTATGCCGTAATATATGCAATATCCTGCAAATACAAAACCGTCAAAGCTCTTGTGCCTGCCAAGGTATAAATATAACAGTATGAAAAATCCGACAAAGTTCCACATCGATTCGTAGAACCATATTGAAGTGCGCCACTCCCCGTCCACCTTCATGCTGAGCGGAGACCACTGAAACGCGGGGTTTGTTACAACTTCGCCAAAGGCCTCGCCGTTGGCAAAGTTGCCCCAGCGCGCCACAATCTGACCTGCCATGATAAACGTAAAGCCTACGTCCGCAATCTGCCAAAACGACACGCGCTTGTTTTCGGGCAAAGTTTTTCTGTTCTTGCAAAAGTGGAATATTACCGCACCGATAATCGCGCCTATTAGTCCGCCGTATATCGCAAGCCCGGCAAGCCCTTTAAACTCGCCGCCCGAAAAACCGCAAAACTCCGCAAAAGTCCAGGAGTTTCCGTCGATAACGTCAAACACCACGTGATATATGCGCGCGCCGAGTATGGCGAGCGGAAGGCAAATTATAATCATGTCGACTATAACGTCGCCCTCAAGGCCGTGATGCTTGGCTGCCGTGTACGCGCCCACAATGCCGAGTATGATACCCGAAGCAATCAGCAGACCGTACCAGTTAAATGCACCGATAAACGCAAAAGAATTCATAAATTGATTATACCCCTTGCGCGCCGTTTTGTCAAGCAATATTCTAAAGTACGAGCTTAATTGAAAAGATAATAGATAATAATGAAGAGATAATAGATAATAAATTAAGCGGCTGAAGCTTTTACATTTTTTTCTTATTTCTTATCTATTATTTATTATCTATTATTTTAGGCGCGACAGCGCCGCTTACGGAGCAATTGCTATGATTTGCGGCACGGCTTTATACGTGTTTTCTCTCACCTTTACGCGGTCCACAAGCTTTCCGTCCTTGTACAGCTTGATATACGTTTCGCTTTTTGTTCCGTCCTTGCCCAAAGACACAAGCAACCTGCTGCCGCTTATTGCGCCGCGCTCGAAGTATTTGTACTCGCTGTCCACCTGCTCTATCTCGTCGTATTTTTCCACGTCCAGCACCACGCTTTCCGATTCTATTTTATACTCGGGCTTTTCGCCGAAGACTTTTACGGTGCCTTTTCCGCCGCTTACCGATGTGGAAATATACACCGAATGTGTTGTGGTGTTGGTTATAAGTAGGTCGCTTACAGAGCTTATCATGGCGTCCAGTCCGGCAGGACAATATGACGGGCAAATGGAGTGCGCATTGGCGCTGCAGTGCAGTCCTGCGGTAAGAGCGGCGTTGTACACCGCCGTAGAGGCCTGACAGACGCCTCCGCCGTAGCCGTCGGTATATTTGCCGTCCACTATAATCTTTGCCTTTTTATAGCCGTTTGCTTCGGTACGCTCGCCCACCGCTGCGTTAAACGACACCGTTTCCCCGGGCGGAATAATCATTCCGTCTATCTTGCTAAGCGCTAGCTTAACGTTGTGCGCGCGCTCCACGGTAGAGCTCGAAAAATCGGTTGTATAAGCGCTTCGCGGCAACAACTCCGCCCTAAGCATATCAGATGTTATTACAGGCTGAATAGCCTCCGTATACGCCTTTACTTCACCGCCGCCCGAAAACTTGAACGCGCAGTAAATGCTTGCGTACAGCTTACCCTCGTTTATTCGTCTGCCGGGCTTTTCCGATACTATTTTAAACGCGCCGCTGCTGTGCTCTATTTTTGCGTTTTCCGGCGGAATAAAAATGCTGTCAGCTATTCCGTCAAGCTCGCGCACCAGCACCGGAAAACACTGTTTTACGGCGGTTTTGTAGTCCGCGCCGCGGAAAACGCATTCGTCCATATATTCTATCTTTTGATCGAGCGGTGCGTTTATCCTGCGCGACGCAATCTGTTCTATAACAGTAAAGTCGGACGGAGTTACCGGCTTATCCTCATATATATAAGCGCCTTTTTCGGACTGCACAATGAGCGTGGGATACTTTATGTCCTCGGCATATTCTTCGGGCGCCTTAGCCGCACCCGCCGAAATAAACACGCACGCAAATATCGCTATTATGTAAACTGCTATTCCAAGCTTTTTCATACGCAAATAGTATGTCGAATATTATCGAAAGTATACAAAAACGCGGAGCTGTTTGATTATGAGCTCCGCGTTAATTTATAGCGATTACACTATTGTTTCTTTTTAGGCAACTCCGCAGGGGTCTTGGGCAAGCGTTCCGCCGCTTTTGTCAAAAACTCTACGTTGTTGTTTTTGGGGTTTATCACGCATTCCTTCCACAGCGCTTCGAGCGCGGCGGAAATAGCCTCGTTTTCAAAGCCCATGTCGGCTAGGTCCTTGCCCGAAATCTTAAGCGATTTTTTGAGTATGGGCGCGCCCTCTTCTATCATTTTTTCGCGCACTACTTCAAACCTGTGCGGCGCGGCAACCTCCTCTTGTGTAAACATTCCGGTCGCTATCTTGTCCGCACGAATCAGCGCCGTAAGCTTATCTAAAATATCGTAATTCTTTGATACAAACACGCGAATCTTGGATTCCCGCGCGTCGCCGCGCATATCGTACATATGTAATGCACACAGCCTAACCACCTGTTCTATAACGTCGTTGGGATAGCGCAGTCTGTTTAGGATTATGCGCGCGAGTATGCCCGAGCTCTTTTCGTGACCGTGGAAATTGCCGAACTGCTTAAAGCAATACGCCTTGCCCACGTCATGCAGTAGCGCCGCAAGCCGAACGTTGTGCATGGGTGGCGCGTAAAGCACCGTGCGGAAGGTATGCTCCAAAACGTCGTATTTGTGATACTGCTCGGGTTGGGCTAAGCCGTCGCACTCGGCAAGCTCGGGAATAAGGTTTTTCCAAAGGTCTAATTGCTTGAGCAATCTTAAGCCGCGGTACTGCGCGTTTTTCACGTCGTTGACAAGGTCGGCGTGAAGAATCTTATCCAGCTCCACGCGCTTGCGTTCCGCGGTTATATCGGCGAGGTTGCCGCTCATAGCCTTAGCCGAGCGCGCCGTTTCGCCCTCTATCTTAAAGTCAAGCTCGGCAGCAAGCCTTGCAAGCCGCAGCAGCCTAAGTCCGTCGGACTCGAAAACATGCTTGTTGCAGCCGCGAAGAATCTTCATTTCAACGTCTCTAACGCCGCCCAAAGGATCCTCTATTTCGTCGCTCTTTACGTTGTAATAAATAGCGTTGCAGCAAAAATCACGCCGCGTCGCGTCGGCATAGATGTCGGTTGTAAAGTTGACGCTAATCGGCGTGTGACCTCCGCCCTCTCCGTACACTTCCACGCGGAATGGCGTATATTCGTACTTTACGCCGTCATAGACAATTTGCGCGGTGCCCATGCGGTGATTGACCATTGTCATGGTGGTGCGCGGCGGCAGGCTTAACGCAAGCGCCGGCATAGGGCCCGCAATGTCAATATCCGTGCATTTATATCCGCACAGACTGTTGCGCACAAAACCGCCCACAACGTACACATTGTCACCAAGCCCACTGATGAATTTTGCAGACTTTTCGTCGAGATTGATTTTCATTATTATATATCCGTGTTGTTGTTAACAGAATTTTAACACAAGAAAAAAATAAAATCAACAATTTTATCGGTCTGTTTTCAAAAATTATTTCGTGAAAAATTAATTTAATTTTGTGCATAATCGCGTTTAAATCGCACAACATAATAGTGTAAAGCAAATACTTTTTTACGCCGAAAGCTGCTTTACAAAAATTTAATCGCTTAATTGCGACCACGAAAAATCCAAATTGCTTTATGTAATATGGATTTTTTCGTTTGTGAAAAAGGTTTCACCTCATCCACCGCTACTCGCGGTCCCCCTTCCCCCAAGGGGAAGGCCGATAAGGTTGCGCTGACGCGCGGTTTAAGAATTTAGATAAGAGATAAGAAATAAGAAATAATAGATAATAAAAATGCGGTTTGGCTTAATCACCTATCATTCTGCATTCTGCATTCTTAATTCTGCATTGAAAAAGACCACCCTTTTTAAAAGAATGGTCTTGTAACTTCAAACATAACTTGTGATAGATTAGCGAATTATATCGGCTGAAACAAAAAGATTTTTGGTATCTGCTCTAATTGCAGATTCCTTAAAGGAGGTGATCCAGCCCCACGTTCTCGTAGGGCTACCTTGTTACGAC
>JAFLVH010000048.1 GCA_022508365.1 Clostridiales bacterium
TACGTACCTTGTTTGCCATAAATTAAATGTCTTTAATGATTTTTACCGCCACGCCTTGAATGACGCACTCCTTTACAATGATATCCTGCATTTCGCTGTTTTCGGGGTGTAAAATTAATCTGTGATGTTCATTGTCAAAATGTATTCCTTTAAGCGTGTTTTCGTTATCCACCAACGCAACGACAATATCCCCGTCGTTTGCCTCTGTGGTTTTACGGATTAAAACCAAATCTCCGTCGTCTATCCCCGCTTCTATCATGGAATCTCCGTTGGCTCTGAGAAAGAAAAACTCGCCTTGACCGATGATTTCAGTGGGAAGTCTCAAATACGACTCCACGTTTTCCTCCGCGGTAAGCGGTACGCCGCAAGAAATGCTTCCGAGCAGCGGAACGCTTACGCTATCAAGCCTGGACTTTGTCATCTTTTGCGTGACGATCCGCCCTTCTGAATACTCGAGCATACCCCGAATGTTCATATCTCGCAGATACCGCGCCACGGTGTTGTGGCTCATTGACACTTTTTCCGCAAGCTCCCTCGTGCTCGGCGCTCTGCCATACACAAAATAGTATCTGTCTATCTCGGCAAGTATATTCTCCATTAGCATGGTGTCCTTGGTTCGCATATATCGCTCCTTTTCTATCGGTTACACAGTGTAACATTTATATTATACAATCCATTTAATAATTTGTCAAGAACAAAAAAGCCCGCTTCATTATCGAAACGGACTTATGAACACAATAATTATTCCGAATTATTAATTCCGGTCGAATTTCATTACGAACATCATGACCGCGGCGGCAACGGCGGCATTCAGCGACTCCATATTGCTCTGCGGAAGTGAAAGCAGTTTATCGGCCTGAGCCTTTATTTGCTCGGACACGCCTTCCGCCTCGTTGCCAACAACTATGCAATACTTAGCCGGGCGGCTTGCGACAAAAACGTTGTCACCGCTCATGTCGGCAACAATAAGGCTGTACCCGGCTTTTTTTATATCGTCGGGCTCAATATCGATGCCGATCTTGCACTTGACTACCGCCGACATGGCGCTGCGTATAACCTTTGGCGAATACACGTCCGCGCAGTTGTTCAAAACAACGTCGTATCCGCACGCCACGGCGGTGCGAAGTATAGTGCCAACGTTGCCGGGGTCGCGCACCCTGTCAAGCAAGATACAGCAATCGGACTTAGGACTTGCAGAGTGTGGCTTTTCCATAACGGCAAGCACGCCCTGACAGCTTTTTGTGTCGGTTATCCTGTCGAATATGTTATCGGCGAGCACGGTAACGGAAAAATCGGTGAACTTATCGCCGAATTCCGAGTACGCGCTTTCGCTTAACACAATATTTTTTATAAGATCGGGACGCGCATTAGCCGTGTCAAGGACGTTCTTATACCCTTCCGCAAAGAACTCGTTATATTCGTCGCGGTATTTCTTGTCCTTTAGCTTGGCTATATGCTTAACCGTGCGGTTGTCCGCGGATTTAATAACTTCCATATCTCATACCAAACAAAAAGCGCCGAAAAATTCGACGCTTTGATTACAAAAACTATTTGCCGAGCGCGACAGTGGCTTTTTGCGCAAGCGCCTTGAAAGCCTCGGCGTCGTTGACCGCTATGTCGGCAAGCACTTTGCGGTTGAGGTTGATGCCGCACACCTTAAGCCCGTGCATAAGACGGGAATAAGAAAGACCGTTCATACGTGCAGCGGCGTTGATACGCGTGATCCAAAGCGAACGGAAATCGCGCTTTTTTAACCTTCTGCCGATATAAGCGTACATTTGCGACTTCATAACGGCCTGGCGCGCTATGCGGTACGAACGGGACTTCGATCCGAAGTAACCCTTGGAAAGCTTAAATATCTTTCTGCGTTTTTTGACTGCGTTTACTGCTCTTTTAATTCTCATGATTCACCTCCTACTTCTGCGCCATGTTGCGAACTGTTTTTTCCTGTTTGGCGGACTTGAGATACGCACCCTGGCGCAATCTCATAATGCGCTTTCTCGGTTTTTTGTTGAGAATGTGGTTTTTACCTTGCTGGGCACGCTTAACTCTGCCGTTTGCGGTTACGCGAAAACGCTTTTTGGAACCGCTGTGACTCTTCATTTTGGGCATAATATGTTCCTCCGAAAAAAAATTATTTGCTGTTTAGCGGCGCGAGTATCATTATGATGCTTCTGCCGTCCACCGCCGGCTTGCGGTCTATCACCGCAACGTCCTTGACGGTCTCGAAAAAGTTGTTCATGATATCGACTCCCATTTGCGGGCGCGCCATCTGGCGGCCGCGCATGCGGATGGAAACTTTTACCTTGTCGCCGTCCGCAAGGAATTTTCTTGCTTGCTTGGATTTGGTGTTTACGTCACCTACGTCAATGGTTATGGACAAACGGATTTCCTTAACGTCTGTCTTTTTTTGGTTCTTTTGCGCGTCCTTTGCCTTTTTTGCCGCGTCAAAGCGGTATTTGCCGTAGTCCATAATCTGGCAGACGGGCGGCTGCGCGGTGGGCGTTATCATAACAAGATCCAGCCTGCGCTCGTCGGCAATTTCCTTTGCCTTTTCGGCGCGCATAATGCCCAGCATTGCACCCGTTTCGTCCTTGACTCTGACTTCGAGATTGTTGTCAATCCCGTCGTTTATAACAAGCTCTTTAAAAATGTCGGTATCCTCCTAAAATAAAAATTGTGAGCGCACAAATTACCTCACAATCAAAAACAACAATTATTTTGGTGTTTTGACCGTTCCGAGTAAACCCGAACGGTGAGATAAAATCTGCTTTACTCGTATATTGTATAATAAACGCACACCGTTGTCAACCGATTTTACCCAAAATCCGTATTTTTTTGTGAATAATTTATTCGCCTTGGCAAAGACTAAAAGAAAATCAGTCAAACGGAGTCCCCACATGAAAAAACCGGTTATCCTTGCCGCCACCGTCATACTCACAACGTCTATGTTGTGCGGTTGCAACAAAGCCGCCACAGCCTCTCCTGCCAAAGATACGGCGCAACCGATTGCAAAATCCACAGAGCAGACCGAAGATATCGTTAACATCGATGACGAAAACACCGAAAATACTCAAAAAAGAATACAAATAATAATAGACGACAGCAAATTGGGCGGCTTTATCGGCAGTCGCAGGCAACCTCCGATTTCGGGCGTGCGCAGGCACTTCTATCCCGATAAAAGCGGCAATTACACCGTGGAATATATCCACACGCCGTACGGAATGGAAAAAGACGAAACGCTCGACTACAAATTATCGCTAAACAATGACAACACGTTTGAGCTTACCGTTGTGTCGGACGGAGTGACCGCCGAACACAGCGGACGGTGGTACGATCGCCGCGGTCAGCTTATGCTGTTTTACGACGAAGAGATAGATCCACCCAAGCACAACGTTTACGTTGCGGACAGCATGTACTGCGAGCTTCTTCCCAAGGGAAAAATCATGCTTTACGAAAACGGCTACACAATAGTTTTGTCAAAGCAGAACGAATACGAAATTATGCCATTATCGAACAAATAATAATGATAGCGACGCAAACCGCCATAGAGTACCAACCTACGGCGGTTTTGCTTTTTCCCAGCATCACATGTTCGCCTGCCACAAACATGACTGGATAGCACAAAAACACCGCCCAAGCGGAAGAAAGCGATAGTACAATATACGGCACATGTGCCAGTCCGTACGCGGCATAATCGAGCGGCATAAGCAAGTATTTTGCCGCAACAAGCACCGCGCCGCAGCCCGGAATGGCGGCTATGGGCAGCAAACAAACGACGGTAACAAACACAACCGATATATACGGCAAAACAAACATATTTATCAAAAAGGACAAAAGATGTACACTGCCGAAGAAGTACGCCTCCGCAGGGATAATTCCTATGGAAGCGGAAATCGACCCGCCTATCATGCCGCTCAGCTTTTTCGGTGTTCCGCGATCGGTTAAAAACCTGCCGATAATTCCGGAAAATACCGCAATGCCGAAAAGCGCGCCGAAGCTTAGTAAAAACCCGACTTCAAACATATAAAACGGCTTTACGGCAAGAATCAGCGAAAACGCACATAATAGTGACGACAGCAAATCCCTTCTTCCGCCAAGCAATATTCCGATGCCGGATATGTACACCATTATAACCGCTCTGACTACGCTGGGCGAAAAGCCCACAAACACCATGTAGGCAAAAAGTATCGCCGCAATTATCGGATAGCGTATCTTTTTGCTTACTTTACACAGGACAAAATTCAAAATCAGCACCAAAAACCCTATGTGCAAGCCCGAAACCGCCATTATATGCCCCAATCCGGCAGCCGAAAAATAAGAAAAAACGCCTGCAGAAAGACCGTGTTTGTCGCCGGTAAGCATGGCAAACGCGATATTTCCGTACTTTTTGCCCATATTATCGGTGAGCTTACGCCTTAAAGCGATGCTAAACCTCTCAAGAATTTTCGGCGTACCAAATTCGTGTATCACCCCGTCCGAACGGATCGATGCCCGATATCTTACATCCGTTCTGTACGCGTCTCCGTTTATTTTTCCGCCCGCCGCAGCGAGCGAAACGGCTCTTATATAGGAAGCAAATTGCAGCGTGTCACCCACGCTTACGGTATCCGCGATATTTTTGTCATCTACAGCAATATCTACGCGCAAAATCCCGCTTTCCGCTTTGCCGTCAAGCTTCAGTTCGTCCAAAAACAGCACATAAGATCCGCTTTGAATATCTATATCGCACACTCTGCCGCTCACTGTAAAAAAACCTGTGTCTGCGCAACTATCCCAAGCTTTTTTAGTAGCCACGCCAACCGAAAACGCGCAAATACAAAGAACTGCCGCAAGCGAAAAAGAGATTGCTACGACCAATCTCGCCCGATTTTTTATAAATCTATAAATATAAAACGCAGCCAATCCGCCGCAAGCAAGTATAACAAGCACACCCAAAACAATGCCGACGGCAGTATTATAAGCGTAACAATACACGCACAGCACGGCGGCGGCTACGCACACTGCGATTATCAAAAATGCTCTGAAGTTGAGGATTTTGCCATTCATTTTTTCACATAAGTCTTTACATCAGTTCATTGTGACCGATTTGATAAATTCCGGCGCTTTAAGCGAGCCTATAATGTTATCTGCAACGCTGTCGTCTAATACAAGCGCGTCGGATAGCGCCCGTGCGCGCTCTATTATATGACCGTCAATCTCCATATTGCCGCTTCCGTGCTGTTTAAGCCCGACAAAATCACCTGCGCCGCGCAGTTTAAAGTCCAATTCAGACACAGTAAATCCGTCGGATAGTTTACAAAACTCCTTTATTCGCGCGTCGCTCTCCTCGTTGCCGTGCTCACTTACCAAAAAGCAATACGATTCCTTTGTGCCGCGCCCCACTCTGCCGCGGATTTGGTGCAGCTGCGACAGCCCGAAACGCTCCGCATCAAACACTATGACGGTTGTCGCTTCCGGCACGTCAATCCCCACTTCCACAACCGTGGTGGACACCAAAATCTTGATTTTTCCGCTTTTAAAATCGGACATTATGCCGTTTTTTTCGACGTCGCGCATCTTTCCGTGTATGCATCCCACAAGGCTGCCACACGGCATTTTCTTTAATATATTATATATATCGTCCACGCTTGTCACGTCGTCTTCGCCGCTGTCAATGCGCGGACATATTATGTAAGTACGCTCGTCAATCGCCGCCTTTTTTATTATGTAATCATACATATTGTTGATTTTGGCAGGCGGCACTATAGATGTATGTATCACAGGTCTATTTGACGGCAGCGAGCGTATTTCCGTTTGGTCGAGCTCACCGTACAGCGAAAGCGCGAGAGTCCTCGGAATAGGCGTTGCCGTCATCACTATCATGTCGGTTTTGCCGCCCTTGCTCTCTAATTTTGCGCGCTGATTTACGCCGAAGCGTTGCTGTTCGTCGGCAATTACAAGCCGCAAATTCTTGAAAACAGTGTCGTCGCCTATAAGCGATTGTGTGCCGACAATGCAAGACGCCGTGCCGTATTTTATGTTAAAATGAGCCAATTCCTTTTGTTTTGCCGTCATGGACGCGCAAAGAAGCTGTGTTTTTACACCGAGCGGCTCCAAAAATTTTACCATAGTGGCATAATGTTGACGCGCCAAAACCTCGGTAGGCGCCATAATTGCCGACTGAAACCCGCTTTTTGCGGCGTAATACATGGCGGCAAGCGCTACAACAGTCTTTCCGCACCCCACTTCGCCCTGCACAAGCATATTGATAAGCTTATCCGAACGCAGTGCAGAAATAATTTTATCTACAGCCGCGGCTTGCTCGTCCGTCAAAACAAACGGCAAGCTATCTATAAACTCATTTACGATATCTTTTGGCGCAGAGTATGCAAAATCCCGCCTATCGTCCTTGAGGAGGCGGTAAGAAGTTATGATATAACAAAGATTTTCCACGGCGACCGAGCGTTTTGCAAGAGCAAGCTCCATAAGATCGCGCGGACAATGTATGCGAAATAGCGCCGTCTGAAGCGGCATAAGCCCGAACTTTTCCGCTAAATTTTCGGGAATAAAGCTGTTTACCTTGACGCTTTTAAGCGCCGTTTTAACCGCAGACTCAAATGTGCGCGACGGAATGGGCGTTTTGTAGACAGGCACGATCTGTTCGTCTGTCGGTTGAGGCGCAAGAAGCGTGGGATTTACTATTTGCACGGCGGATTTAAACCGTTTTACCTTGCCCACAACGTAAACTTTGTCGCCCTCTTTCAGGCTTCGCGCGGCAAATGGCTGGTTAAACCAGGAACAGCGCACGACAATCCCGTTGTTTTTGAAGCTGCAATTGACTACGTTAAGTCCGCGTCTTATGTACGCGCGCTTTGCCGGCGCTACGGTTTCACCCAAAAAGGATACAATGTCGCCGTCCTTAAGCGACCTATCCACGATTGCGCTACCGTCTATATATCTGTCGGGAAAACGCAACAACAAATCGGACGGAGTGAATATCCCCATCTCATTCAACGCTTTTAAGCGTTTCTCGCCTATTCCCTTAACTTCGGACAGTTCCAACTTATGTAAAACCCGTGCCGAATTAATCGGCACGGCGTTAAATTATTCGAGAGAAACTATAAAGTAGTACAGAGGCTGACCGCCGTAATGCACGTCCACGTCGCAATTTCTGTACTTTTTGGTGATGTCGGCGGCGATTGCGTTAGCATCCTCTTCCCTTACGTCGTTGCCGAAGTACAGGGAGATGCAGTTAACGTCGTCGTCCATCATTTTGTCGATAAGCTGCTCGGTGACCTGGCTTACGCTGTCGCCCTTGGCAACTATATCTTTGGCGTCCATGCCGATGATATCGCCTTCCTTCAGATCGAAATTGCCGATTTGAGTGGTGCGCACCGCATAAGTGACCGAACCTGACCGCACACTGCCGAGCGCGTCGTTCATATTCTTGAGGTTGCCGTCAACGGTATCCTCGGGATTGAAGGACAGCACTGCGGAAAGTCCCTGCGGAATGTTGGTGGTGGGTATTACGTGTATTGTGCGCTTAGAGAGCGCCTTTGCCTGGTTGGCGGCAAGAATGATGTTTTTGTTATTGGGGAAGACAAACACGTCCTTGGCGGCAACTGCGTCACACGCCTTGGCGATATCGTCTGCCGAAGGATTCATGGTCTGACCGCCCTCTATAATGTTGTCCACAAGCAAATCCTTGAAGATTGCGGTAAGACCGTCGCCTGCGCACACCGCAACAAGACCGAACGGCTTTAATTCCTCTTGCTGTTTGTTCTTGAGTTCGCGGTTTTGCTGAAGCATGTTTTCTATCTTGAGGTGGTCAAGCTCGCCCAATTCAAGCGCATAGGTAAGCACATGACCGGGCACGTTGGAATGTACGTGAACCTTAACCAAGGAAAGATCGCCTATGACAAGCACGCAATCGCCTATTTCCATCAGCTTTTCTCTGAACTTGTCTATATCCGCCTCGGTGGTCTTTTTGTAAAGGTTGACAATAAAGAACTCGGTGCAGTAGGCAAACTCGATTTCCGCAAGGTCGTTATAGTTGAAGTGCGACTGCTCGTCGTACGGGCTGGCTGTGCCGCCCGCTTTGTAAGCGTCGTCAAATTCTATGTTGTAAGCCTCTTCCTGTCCCAAAAGCACGTTCAAAAAGCCCTGGAACAGTATAAGTAGGCCTCTGCCGCCTGCGTCTACGACGCCCGCCTTTTTGAGGACGGGAAGCATCTCGGGCGTTTGCTTTAGCATTTCCTCGCCCGCCGCAATGACGGTGGCAAAAAAGTCTTTTAGCTCTACATTCTTTTTGGCGGCCTTTTCCGCTGCCTCGGACACGGCGCGGATGACCGAAAGAATTGTGCCCTCTTTGGGCTTGGTAACTGCCTTGTACGCAACTTCCGTACCTGCCGCAAAGGCCTTAGCAAAAGTTTTGGCTGTTAGCTCGGTACTACCGGCAAGGACAGAAGTCATACCTTTTAATATTTGGCTTAGTATTACGCCGCTGTTGCCGCGCGCGCCCCTGAGGGCTCCTTTGCTTACCGCGTCGCACAGCTCGGGCATGTTGTTGGTGGGACAGGCGGCTACCTCGCGAGAAGCGGATAGCATGGTCATTGACATATTTGTGCCGGTATCGCCGTCGGGAACCGGAAAGACGTTAAGTTCGTTGACATGCGCTTTGTGCGCGTCGAGAAGTTTGGCGCCGTTAACAATCATCTTTCGAAAAGTAGCGCCGTTTATTGATTTTTGCATTTTAATCCTCCGAAATTTCGGGGATGCGGCTACACCTTGATTCCGACGACGTGGACGTTTATAGTATCCACCACCATTCCGGAAAAGCGCTCCACACGGTACTTGACCGCTTTTTTGAGCGACTGAGCCACAGCCTCGATGGACAGACCGTATTTGATAATGACGTAAAGGTCAATAAAGATTCTGTCACCGTTGGTGAAAACATTTACTCCCCGGGACAAGCGCTTGCGCCTGAACAGGTCCGACAGGTTATCGGAAAAAGTTTTGGAAACCAGATCGACAATTCCGTAGCAGTCCAAAGCGGTATCGGCAGCAACTTGTGCTATCGAATCCTCTGTCACCGTTATTCTGCCGTAGGCATTTGAAGTGTGGACACTCACGATTGCTCCAAAACAATAAAGTATATGTATTTCACTATTATATTTTAACCCAAACGCAATATTTTTGCAAGAGTTTTAACTTATTTTTTTAAAATTTTATCAAAAATATACTCATTTTCGGTTGCAAAAACGCCAAAAACGTGGTATATTGGATAGGATAAGATTTCAGTCCGCCTCAGGAGGTCAAAAAACATGAGCAAAGTATGTATTATGTGCGGCAAGGGCAAAGTGGCAGGCAACAACGTAAGCCACTCGCACAAAAAGACAAAACGCACTTTCAACGCCAACGTCCACAAGGCCACGGTGGTGATTGACGGCGAGGAACAGGTCGGCTATGTTTGCACGCGCTGCTTGCGCACGGCAAAAAAACAAGCCGAATAATTCCCTACTTTTCTTTAACCTAACAACCAAAAACCCCAATGTCAAAGCATTGGGGTTTTGTTATTTTTTGATATTTTATTTAATTATATTTTAATTATTTATTGCGCTTGAACAGCCGCACGAACTTTCCCAAACACTTTGGAAGCTTTATGCAAATGATTTTGGACATACCCACACCTCCGATTTTCCTATCAATACTGTTTATGCGGTGTGGTGCGAATGCGTTACAAAATTATTCGCCGCGAATCAGCTTTACAGCGGCACGCCTATCCGCCGCGCCGAACACGGCGTTGCCGGCGACAAGCACGTCCGCCCCTGCGGCAAAAATGCTTTTAGCGTTGTCTACTGTGACGCCGCCGTCCACCTCCACAACTGCCTGAGGCGCGTACTTATCTCGCAGCTCCCTTGCACGGCTGATGCGCTCAAGCGAGCCTTCGATAAACTTTTGACCGCCGAAGCCGGGGAACACGCTCATAATCAAAATCAAATCCAGCTTGGGAAGGTACGGGATTATTACGTCTACGTCGGTGTCCGGATTGATTGCCAGTCCGCATTTTGCGCCGGCGCCCAAAATTATGTCGAGCGTCTCGTCAATCTCCTCCTCCGCCTCGTAGTGGAAGGATACAAGCTCCGCGCCCGATTCCACAAATCGCTTAACGTACCGCTTGGGGTTTGTTATCATTAGGTGCGCATCAAAAAACAGGTCGGATAACGGACGAATGTCCTTGATCATTTTGAATCCGAACGTAAGGTTGGGCACAAATACGCCGTCCATTACGTCTATATGAACCCAGTCCGCGCCGATAGCGGAAAGACTTTTTACGTCGCTACCCATGTCGGCAAAGTTGGCGCTGAGTATTGACGGTGCGATAATTCTCTTACTCATGAGTATATTGTACCACACCGCCATTATTCAGTCAACAAATTACGACATATTGCGGATTTACCATTCGGCAATAAAATCGTCCAAAATATCCTTGTAACCTTTCTTTTGGCAAGCGTTTTGCGCGACAGCATTAACAGTGCCGCATTTCTCCCCGTTGATGAGGATATTAACCGTGCCCACCTTTTGACATTGTGCAATAGGCGCGTTAAGCGTATCTATATCAATCTGCAAAGTGACGTCGCTCTTTTCGCCGCTTTTTACAAACACCGTATAGTCCTGCTCGGCGACGGCAGTAATCTTATCGGTCTTGCCGCCGTCCACACTGTATTCGCCCAACACCTCGCCTTTTTGCACGGCGTAAACGGTTTTAAAATTGGCAAAGCCGTAATTGAGCATTTCCGACACTTCCTTATTGCGCGTTTTGGAATTTTCCGCGCCTATAGCTACGCAGATAAGCCTAGTGTCGCCACGCTTTGCCGTAACCGTTATGCAAGAGCGCGCCTCGTCGGTATAGCCGGTTTTGCCGCCGTCGCAGCCGTCATAAAATCTAATAAGCTTGTTGGTGTTGGTAAGCCCGGTCACGCGTCCGCCCGGATGAGAAAAGTCGTACATCCACACCTTGGCGTATTCGTAAAACTTTTCATGCCTCATCAAATCCTTAAACATGACCGCAACGTCCGCCGCACAGCTGTATTGCCCTTCCTTGGGAAGCCCCGTGCAGTTGACAAATTTGGTATCGTTTAGCCCAAGTGCGCTTGCGCGTTCGTTCATAGCGGAAACAAAGGCATCCACGCTGCCGTACAAATATTCCGCAACCGCCACGCAGGAATCGTTTGCCGACGCCACAACAATGCTTTTTAGCAGCTCGTCCAACCGATAATTAGCGTTTGCGTCCAAAAAAGCCTGCGATCCGCCCATGGAAGCGGCGTTTTCCGACGCTGTGACTATTGTGTCAAGCGCTATTTCGCGCTTAGCAATTTCGTCAAACGCAAGAGACAGCGTCATGATTTTTACCATGCTCGCTATCGGCAAATGCTGTTTTGTGTTCTTTTCATAAACAACCGTGCCGGTATTGGCGTCCAGCAGCATTGCCGATTTGCATGTGGTAGCAAGCCCCTGCACGTTATCGGCATGGGCAACCGCCCTGCCAAGTAGCGGCGAAAAAGCTATTATGGCAGTGAGTAATCCTGCCAAACAAATCAAGATTTTTTTATTCATATTTCCTCCGAAAAAGTCCATACGTGTAGTTTGTCTTTTACAGAGGAAAAAAATTCATTACAAAACGCCTATAAGCGCCGAACCGAAAAGGACAAGAGTCACAGCCTTTATCACTCCAAAAATCGCCAGCACAAAAACGTATGACAAAAGACCTTTATAGTACAGCTTGATATCCGGTGCGGACGGAGTACATCTGCGGTTCAATGCCGAAAAAGAAAAGCACCTAAACGACACCATGCACAGTATAACAATCTCTATTATGCAGACGGGAACAAATGTTACAAACAGCATCGGCAGCGCAGAAACGGAAAAGACCACAATCAATATGCAGGTGTTTACGCCCAACACATAGGAGCGGTACGCGCACGGCACAACGGAAACAAATGTCAGCGCGCGAAAGAAAAACATGGACGCGGCAAAAAGCATATACACACAGGAAAGCAAAAAGTCTAAAAAGAAGTATGCGACAATGCCGTTGTCGCCGCGCAAAAACTTGAAAATCGGCGCTCCGTTGCGCAGGACGTATTCGGTCTTTTCGGACATGTTTGCGCCCACGGCAATGCCGACCACCAAAAATAGCAGACACACCATAGCGTACAACAGCACACAGGACTTGTTACGCCTTAACGTGTGCGACAGCCTGTAAAAGAAATCGGAAATTACATAAGTGCGTTTCATGTTTTAAATCTATGTACAAGGCGCCGCACTTATTCGTCAAAATCGAACAATTTCCGCTAATTCATGAATTCTGCATAAACGCCGTAGCCCTTGGTGAAGTCGTTGAGAAAAACGTGAGTAACCGCGCCTACAAGTTTGCCGTCCTGCAATATGGGCGATCCGCTCATGCCGCGCACCACACCGCCTGTAATATCCAGAAGGCGTTTGTCTGTTATGCGTATCACCATACCCTTTTCCCTGCGAGAACTTTGGTGCGAAGCCTTGATAATCTCTATATCGTAATATTGCGCCTCGCCGTTTACCGATGTTTTTATCTTAGCCGCGCCGGAATGCACCTCGTTTCGTCCGGCAATCATCACCTTTTCGCCTGTGCAAAAAGACGGATCCAGCTTGCCGGCTATGCCGAAGCTGTTGTTGCAGCTGACATCTCCGTACACCTTGTCCGGCGAAAGCGAAGCAAGTATAGCGCCCGCCTCGCTCTTAGTGCCGCGCTTTATCCCCACCACCTTGCAGGCGTGAACGTGTCCGCCCACAAACGGGATACTTTCGCCCTCATACGATATTTCATGCCCGAGCGCCGAAAAGCTTCCGTCGCTCCGCACAAATGTGACTGTACCCACTCCGTAAAGCACGTCCTTTACTTTTATGCCCAGCCGCGGCTTTTGGCTGAACGCTTCTATCACAGGCTTGACCTCAAACGACATATTTTCGCCGTCGCGCGACAGTTCAATTTTTACCGCGTCGTCGGTGGTGATAATTTCCGAAATATCGTCCACGTCGTCCACCGCCTTGCCGTCTATTCTTTTAATTATATCGCCTTTTCTCAATCCTTCCACTGCGGCAATGCCGTATTCCGTTTCCACCCCCGTCACGCTCTCCACCAAAAGACCCCCAACGTCTATGGATATGCCTATAGGATAGCCGCCGATATATACATAAGCGCCGTCCTCCGCATAGACGTTGTACGGTATAGGCGACAAAACCGCAACAGATAAAAGCAGCGCAAAAAAAGCGCACAAAATAACACGTAACTTTTTCATTACGTATAGTTTTTGTCGCCTGTCGAATTATATACTTCTTAATCGAAAGTT
>JAFLVH010000049.1 GCA_022508365.1 Clostridiales bacterium
CAAGGATTTGTTCAGCGGCATAAACCGCGTCAAGCAATATCTTATGACGGACGGGCGGCCGAGGATATTCATATTCGACCGCTGCGTCAATCTGATTCGGGAGCTAAAAAGCTATCGCTGGGGGGACGGCGATCGCCCTGTCAAGACGGACGACCACTGCCTGGACGAGCTACGTTATTATCTGATGAGCCGCCCCACGCCGTCGCGCAGGGAGGAGACAAAAAGCGAGGTGCAGCTCGACAAAGAGCGGCTTATCAGGCGCAAAGGCAGAATGAGCAAAAGGGGGATAACGACATGAAAACGCGTGACGAGATTTTGGACGCGGTTGTCAAGCGTGCGTGCGGTTACGAGGCCAAAGAGACGGTGGAGGAATACGCCGTGGTGGACGGCGCGCTGGAGCTTGTCAAGCGCAAGATAACAACAAAGGACGTGCCGCCCGATATTTCCGCCGCAAAGCTTATTATTGACGGCGGCGACGTGTCCGACCTTTCGGACGAACAGCTGGAGGCCGAGCGCAAAAGGCTTATCGGTCAGCTGTACAACCTTAGTGTAAACGGCGATAATGCCGAACACATAACGGTTGTGCAACCACGCGAATGATACACCCATTTGGGCGCGAAGCGTTTTTACGAGCAAAATCACGAGGATAGATGACCGAAACGGAGCGCAGTCGTACTGCGGAGCGGTGTACGTCAAGCGACGGTTCGGGCGTATAGACCGAGATTTTGCCGTAAAAATGTATCTTTTGGGTTTGCACAACCGTAAGAAAACAGGAGGGATTATGGAAGTAACAGAAAGCAAAACGCATATGCGGTGCGAACTTGGCGCGTGCAAAAACCGCGCTACAAAGGCGATCAAGTTTAACCGCGTGGGAATGCGCAGCCGCATTTACGCGTGCGACAAATGCCTAAACGAGCTGCACGCGGCGATTGGCGCGGTGATTGTTCCCAAGTCGATTGAGACAGCGAAAAAGAGCGACAAGGGGAAAAGGTGATGACAAAGGAGTTTAAAGAGGACATTATATCTTCCGTCACGCGAGATTATCAAACGCGCGCGGAAGCGCGCCGTCCGTACGAAACGCAGTGGCGGTTAAACCTCAACTTTTACATGGGCAATCAGTACTGCACGGCGCTGCCTACCGGCGACATAGCCGACGTCGAGCGCGAATACTACTGGCAGGAGCGCGAGGTGTTCAATCACATTTCCTCGCTTGTGGAAACGCGCCAGGCCAAGCTGAACACCGTGCGCCCGTCGCTTACCGTCAGGCCGTTTTCGTCCGACGACGACGACATAAAGACCGCAAAGAGCGCGACAAAAATTCTGTCCGCCGCGTGCGACAAGCTGGACGTCGACAGGCTGCTCACCGAGGGCACTATGTGGTCGGAGATCTGCGGCACTGCGTTTTACTACATAGGCTGGGACGAGCGCGGCGGGCTTAAGATAGGCGACGGTGTGTACGAGGGCGAGGTGTATGTTTCCGTCGTGTCGCCGTTTGAAATCTACCCGGACAACCTGTTTGCGCAAAACATATCGGACTGCCGTTCGATAATCCGCGCAAGAAGCGTCAACGTGGACGAGATACGCCGCATTTACGGCAAGGCGGTTCAGCCCGAGGACAACAACGTAATAGGCGTTTCGGCGGTGGCTGTAGGCGGCGGTCTTACCGCGGACAGCACGCTTAACAAGCTGTCGGTTGTGGGCGCAGAGCGTAGCGCGGTGCTTATAGAGCGTTACACCATGCCGAGCAAGGACAAGCCAAACGGCGAGTATGCGGTTGTAGCTAACGGCGAGCTTCTTCACTACGGCGAGCTTCCGTATGTGAACGGTGCGGACGGAAAACGTTGCTTTCCGCTTGTAAAGCAGGTGTCGCTTGTAAACGCAGGGTGCTTTTTCGGCTCGTCCATAGTGGAGCGCACAATACCCGTTCAGCGCGCTTACAACGCCGTAAAAAACCGCAAGCACGAGTTTATCAACAGGCTTGCCATGGGCGTTATGGCTGTGGAGGACGGCTCGGTGGATATAGACAACCTTGAGCAGGAAGGGATTTCTCCGGGCAAGATTTTGGTGTACCGAAGGGGCGCCACGCCGCCGCGCATGATGGACGCGGGATCTGTGCCGACAAGCTTCGACAACGAGGAAATGCGCCTGCTTTCCGAGTTTACGCAGGTCAGCGGCGTAAGCGAGGTTATGCGCAGCAACGAGGCTATTTCCTCCAATATGAGCGGCGCGGCGTTGCAGCTGCTCATTGAGCAGGACGACACAAGGTTGTCTCTTTCCGCCGAGTACGTGAGGCTTGCTGCACGCGAGGTGGCGCGCCATATACTCCGGCTGTACAAGCAGTTCGGGTCGGACACAAGGCTTTCGCGCATTGTCGGCAAAAACGGCGAGATAGAGCTGATCAAGTGGTCGGCGTCCGATATATCCAGCGACGACGTGGTGTTCACCACCGACAACGAGCTATTATCCACGCCCGCCATGCGCCAGAACATGATGTTTGAGCTGTACAAGCTGGGACTGTTGTTCGACGAAAACGGCAAAATGTCGGACGGGGCGAAGCACAGATTTTTGGAAGCCTTGGGCTACGGCGACTTTAACAGCGCAAAGGATTTGACGCAGACGCACATCACAAGAGCGGAAAAGGAAAACGAAACCGGCAAATTCGAGATAAGCGAGTTTGACGACCACGCCGCTCACATCGACGTGCATATCAAGTATTTGCTTACCGAATGCACGCCTAAACGCGCCGAAAAGCTGAAGGAACACATTCGCCGACATCAAGAGAATGCAGAATCAAGAATGCAGAATGCAGAATGAGGACGGCGTTGCCGCCATTAATGTCGAGAGCCTTTGTAGGCTTATAATCACAAAAAAGATTAGGCGCCTCGGCGCCGCAAAGGAGAATAACATGTCAGACAAAATTGTGGAGCAAGCCGAGAAATCGGCTTCCAAGATAGGAAAGTTCAACACGGCGGAGGATTTGCTTGCCGCCTACAACGCACTGGAAGCGGAGTTCACCAAGCGCTGCCAACTTGTAAAACAGTTACAAGCAGAGCTGGACGTTAAAGATGCGCAGGCGCAGGCAAAAGAGCAGCCGCATGACGGCGACGCCTCTCAAGAGATTGTGCCCGTACCCGAGGCCGACGAGGGGCATGAAAATACCGTTCCGTCCGAGCCTATCCACGACGTATTGAACATAATCTTGCAAAATGCGAGCGAATACGCAGACGTGCTTGCCACCGTACCCGAAGTGATGAGCGCGTGCATTGCAAGATACAAGCGCAGCCTAATCAGGCCGTACCCTTCGCCTGCGCCCTCCGGCATGGCAGTGATAGTGCCGACCGAAAAGCCGAAAACACTATCCGACGCCAAACGTATTGCCGATGTCCTATTGGCAGGGAATTAATATTAATTCGGGATTAAATATAATAAAACAAATAAGGAGAAACAATTTTATATGGTAACTTTACAGAATGCGGAAAACGCGTTAAAGACCGTTTACCTCGGCACGATGACCGATCTATTGAACACCAGAGTCAATCCGCTTTTATCCAAGATAGAGCAGACCACCGCCGACGTGTGGGGCAAGGAAATTCGCACCGCCGCGCGCTTTGGCATAAACGGCGGCGTGGGCGCCGGCGATGAGGACGGCGATCTTCCCGCGGCGTACGGCAACAACTACTTGCAGTTTGTCACCACGCTTAAAAACCTCTACGGTCAGATCGAGATTTCGGACAAGGCAATCCGCGCGTCAAAGGACGGCAGCGGCGCGTTTACCGATCTGCTCAACGCCGAGCTTGAGGGACTGCTTACCGCGTCCAAGTTCAACCTGGGCAGAATGCTTTACGGCGACGGCAGCGGTTTGCTTGCTGGCGTAGTTGCATCTATGGGCGGCAGACCTAAGTGCGACAGCATGCGCAATCTCATTGAGGGGCTTGTAATAGACGTGTATTCGTCATCCGGAGAAAAGAAGGGCACTACACGAATAAAAAGTCTTTCGCACTCGGATAATT
Source organism: Clostridiales bacterium (assembly GCA_022508365.1). Lineage (GTDB taxonomy): Bacteria > Bacillota > Clostridia > Christensenellales > Pumilibacteraceae > Anaerocaecibacter. The sequence continues at coordinate 4,011 of JAFLVH010000049.1, forward strand.
CATTTGCATGGGACAACAGCTCCATAACATTTGATGCAGGCGATAGGCTTTATGTGCAGGGATCCAGGGACAAGGAAATAACAGGCTTGGGCGCTATATTCAACGGCGAGACCATATACGGCGTCAGCAAGAGCGATCATCCCTTCCTCAATCCGTACAAGAAAAATTTGGGCGGTCCGATTGACGAAATAGTGTTGCAGGAAGCCATCGACAAGCTGGATAACACCGCCGGCTCTACCGTGGATTATATCGCATGCTCCCAGGACGCCAAATATTCGTACATAGACTACATGTCGTCCTACAAGCGCAACATTGACGTCATGGAGCTGGACGGCGGATTCAAGACGCTTTCCTACAACGGAATTCCGTTTGTGTACGACAGGTTTGTCCCCGAGGGCAGTATGTATCTTTTAAACACCAAGGCGTTCAAGCTGCATCAGCTTTGCGACTGGCGCTTCCTCGAAACCGAAAACGGAAAGATCCTGCGCCAGAACCAAGGCAAGCCCACATACACGGCAACCCTTGTCAAGTACTGCGATCTCATCTGCCAAAAGCCCAACGGTCAGGCTATGCTCACGGGTATAACGCGCAGTTGACAGGCCGAGTAATAGACGACGATTTGTTAGGGGTGGCACATAGGCTAAAGAGCATAGACGACGGGTATTTCGTGTTTCTCAACTACAAGACCGGAAAGTTTGAGGTGCACAACAGAAAGGACAGTATGTCGCTGTGCCTTGTTCTGCCGTACGACCGACTGGACGAACGCGCCGTGCGCCACGTTCTTTATACGCGCGCCGAGCGAGCAAGGGAGATCGTGGAAAGGATGGAACGCGAAAACGCCCGTCTAGAGGCAGAACGCCGCCGCGCCGTTTTGGACAAAGCGTCGGCTAATGCGGAATTAAGAATGCAGAATGCAGGATGATGGCGGCGGAGCCGCCGTTAAGGTAGAGATTCTTCACTGCGCTACGCTTGTTCAGAATGACAAAAAAAAGTAATTATATTTGTCATTCTGAGCAAAGCGAAGAATCTCAACTTTATCTTTTGTGGAGGAAATTATGACAGGAAAAGAAATAGCCGAACAAAGCGCTGTTCTTTTGCAGGACAAGCTGCTTATAAACGCGCTTAAAAGCGACGGAAACGACGACAATACAGAAAGGATTTTCCGTGCGCTTAAAGACGCGCTTAGCGAAGTTTCGCGCGATTTTCCCAAAATGTACAGAGCGACCGTGACGGCTAAAAACGGCGTGATTCCGTATTCGGCGATCAAAGCTAACGGTACAATATACGTCAAGCGCGTCGAACAAAACAAGCGCAACGTTCCGTTTACCACCGACTATATCAATATCTACGTTCGAGGCGACGGGCAATATACCGTGGCGTATACGGTCGACTGTTTTGACGCGGATTTATCGGACGAGCTGCCTACGGTGCGCGAGGTGGGGGCTCCCATGCTAATGCATCTTACGGCGCGCAACTACTGCATTATGTGCGGAAGAATGGACGAAGCGGCGGTGTACGACAGCCGTTACGACGAGTATGCGCAAAGCCTCAGGCTAAAGCGCGGGGCGCACATTCCCGGGCGGATTTTCGCATAGGAGGCGCTATGGGACTTAAACTTCCAAAGATCAAGCGGTATAAAAAACAGATGCCTGCGTATGGCGGCGCTGACTTTAAAACCGACCGCAGCCTGCTTCCGTTTTCGTCGGCAAGCAGGTTTTACAACTTCGATTTTTCCTCGGGTGTACTGCGCAAGGGGTACGGAGTGAAGGCTCATAAGTTCGTGCCGGAAAAAGCTACAAGGTACTGGCTATACCGATTTTATTCGCAGGATCGCGGGGAGTACGTGGATATGTACTACTACCAGCTTCCGAGCGGCAACCTGGTGTGGTACGATCAGTTTAAGAACAAGCACATTTACGTCACCGCCTTCCCGTTTGCGCCGTTGGACGTAATCAACTATCGCGTAAATTCGGAGGACGTATTGCTGCTGTCGTGCGAAGGGCGCAAGCTTATCACTTGGAACGGCACCGCACTTGTGGAATACGAAAACAGCCCCACCATATCGTCAATGGCTATTCATTACGAACGGCTGTTTGTCACAAGCCGCGACGAGCGGACGCGTGTGTACTTTTCCAAAAACCTCGACCCGACGCAGTGGGAGATAGGCATTGACGGCGGCGGATTCATAGAGCTTTTGGACGAGCGCGGATACTTTAACAAGGTGGTGTCTTTCGGAAACTACTTGTATATATTCCGCGATCACGGCATAAGCAGGGTCACGGCATACGGCGACCAGACCGAGTTTTCTGCGGTCAACATGTTTGTCACGGCGGGGCGGATATTTCCGTCTAGCATAGCTACGTGCGGCAACACGATAATGTTTCTTGCGTCGGACGGACTTTATAGGTTTGACGGCTACAACTGCGTGCGCGTGCTTACGGACATATTTGCTTCGATTCTGCCGGACGACAACTGCGCCTGTGCGTACTTTGACGGAAAATACTATCTTGCGTGCAAAATGGACTTTAAAGACGACGAGACGGTGGGCTGCGAGAGCGGCGAGTACAAGACCAACGGGCTTATCGCGTTCGACCCCGTCACAGGCGAGTACAGCATATCAAGGGGGCTCAACATAAGCTTTATGAACGCCTGTTCGTACGGCGGCGAGGACTATCTTATGTGCTGCGAAAACGGTAAAGGCGGCGTGATTACATTAGGCTCTGCGCGGTTTGACGAGCCCTTGCCGTCCTGTTGGACGAGCGGGCAAATGGATATGTCCGCGCCCGACAAGGTCAAGTTTGTCACAGACCTGCTGTTTTCCAACGACGATAACGGCAGCGACGACAGAGTAACACTTAAGATAATTGCGGACGGCACGGAGTACGAAATGCCGGTCGCGCATTCGCAGGATATAAGGCTAAACCTCAGCGGAAGAAAGTTCGGCTTTGAGCTTAAAACGGACAGCGGCTCCGTCAACATTACTCCGCTGTGTATAAAGTACGGTATGTTTTAAGGGGGAATCATGGACAAAGTTACAACCGCGCTGATAGCCACAGAGGACAACGCCGCGGCTATTCGCACACTGGGCAGCTCTCTGCGCTCACAAACCGACAAGAATTCGGCGGCAATCGACAGTCTGACAAGCGAGCTTGAAGTACGCACGACCAACAAGCTTATTACCGCCACGGCGGTTTCGTCGTTCATGACGTTTGGCGCGATTACATCCGACGGCACGCAATGCGTAATTATCACGTTTGACGAAACGTCAAAACGCACAATTTTCTATGGCGGTAAACAAATCGGCGCGTTTACTTCGCCGGCTGTGATTGTGCTGCCGAAGGGAAACGGATCGTTGCTCGTGAGCGGCATTACTGCCGCAAGGGCATTGCTGTTGGCGGGGATCACAGTCTCGATAACTAAATAAGCGCAAGCTATTAATAAAAAAAGGGGGAACCGTATGGACGAAATCGTATCGCTTATTGTTGCCAACGGCATATTTGCGGTGCTGTTTTGCGGGCTTTTGGTATACGAGCTAAAGGACAGCCGAAGCCGCGAGGAAAGATACGAAAAGATCATTGGCGCACTTAACGACAGGCTAAAAACGGTGGAGGAAATCAAGGCGGACGTAGACGAGATAAAGACGGACGTCAAGATTTTGCGCTCGTTGGGAGCCGCAAAACGCCGCACAAAAAAGGCGGAGGGAGGTGGGGAATGCAAACCGATGACGGCGTAACAGCCGAGCTATCCACCTGCCGCGGCGTTATGTTCGCCTACAAGCTGTACAGATATTATTTGTATAAGGAGAAACAAAAAAATGTCGGACAAGACTAAAACAAACGACGGCCGCGACAAGCTCGCGGACGAAATAGACAGACTGGAGCAGACCTCATCCGGCGCGATGAAGCCGAGCCTTCCCAAGACGACGCTCGAGGAAAAGAAGTATGACGCGCCGAGCGACGACACGCTTAAAAAGACGGCGGAAAGCGAGCTTGCCGATTACAAGCGCAATAACGAAAACAGCCTCAAGCAAAAGTCCGCTGCGGAAGAGGAGGAACTAAACTCCAAGCGCGACACGTACGAGCAGGCGAGGGAAAGAGCGGGCGAGGAGCTTGAAAAGAGCTATGAGGCGGCAACGCGCGCCTTAGACAACGACGTGGTGCGGCGCGGGCTTGCAAGGTCCTCCATTGCCGCCGTGGAGCGCGGTGCGCTTGAGCGCGAGTTCCTCGGCAAAAATGCGGAGATCATTCGCGAGTACACAAACAACATAGCCAAGCTGGAAACCGACATTGCGGCGGTCAACAAAAAGCTGCAGGAAGCGCTAAACGACTTTAACCTAACGTACGCGTCCAAGCTTACTGCCAGGCTGAACGAGTTAAAGACCGAGCGCGAAAAAAAGATGCAGGAGGTCATCGAGTACAATAACGAGATAAAGCGCAAACAGGCCGACCTCGATAACGACAGGCTCTTGACCGAAAGCAAACTGTATTCGGAAGCGCTCGCTCAAGAGAAGCAGGAAAAAAGCCTGGACGGCGTGCCTGCCGATCGCAAGGACGAAATCTACCGGGCGGTGTACAAAAAGATGGACGAATTTTTGGGCTCGCTCGACCCATCCGACGCACTGTTGGAAATCCGCAATCATTCCATGTACCGTCAGCATCTATCCAACTACTATTACAGCAAGCTGTATGACAAGTACGGGAGAGAGGTAATATGATAGAGCGGATAAAAAGCGTAGGCTTTTGGGTGGGACTTATAAGCGCAGTGTTCCTCATTCTCGGCGCGTTCGGCGTTGAGATAGGGGACGAAGTCGCCGGCAACGTAATCAACGGCGTTTGCTCGGCGCTGGTCATGCTCGGCATAGTAACGCCGGTGACGCCCAAAGCCGCGGACAAGCCGGATGACGAAAAAACCGAATAACCGTAAATCGGCTATGCTTTAACGGCATAGCCGATTTTTTGTGCAAAAAATGCCCTTGCAGCAAAAAAATTTTTAGAATTATCTTGTTATTTATTGCTTAAAATTGTAACCTATGTTATAATCATATTATATACGCGGATTATGCGCTTTGGAGTACCCATGGATATCAAAGCTAAACTGAAAAAGATTGTTAAAGACAGGAGATTTATTTACGGCATTATTGCTTTTGTCACCGTGTTCGCGGTAGTTCTCACGGCTGTGCTGTATTCTGTGTTTGCGTCCGATCTTATTTACGAGGAAAGCGCGGAGCACCTTACCGAGATTTACTCGCAGTCCAACAACGGCTTCTACCAAAAGGTCAGGAGCAACCGCAACCTTCTTAAAAGCTGGACGCGGTACATAGACGACATCGTCAACAAAATTCACAGCGAGGACGAGGAGGAAAGCGCTTCTGCCGAGCTTGAGTTTGAGGAATTCATGCTCGACCAATTCTCTCGGTTCGATTTTGTCAAGTTCTACTTTGTGGGCGCAGAAGAGACCAACGAGAGCTTTTCCGACTACAAAAATATAGTTAAAGTAAAGAGCGTGGAAAGAAAATCCGCGTACGTAGACGGGGAAACGGTGTACAGCATTGACATCAGCAAGGATCCCGTGCCCGTCCGCACAAGGCGCAGTGTCAACGATTTGCTCGCAAAAGACCGTTGCGGCGTTGCAAGCTTTGTAGACGAGCCGGGCAGGTCGGATACGACACCCGAATTTTTGATGCTTGCCATACCCACCACAGAAAACGAGTACGACGACTTTAAATACCACGCTATCGGCGTGAGGTTCGAGCTCGGCACGGTCAGTAATCTTTTGTCCGCCCAGACGTTTGGCGCAAGCGGCATTTGCTACGTCGTTCTTCCCGACGGACAGGTGCTTGCGCACTCCGGCGACGACTCTTACGTCAAGAGCAACTATCTTACCTTCTTAAAGTCAGACCTTTGCGAGGTAACTACTTCCAGTATCGAAAAAATAGAGAAAGACTGGGCTAACCAAAAAACCGGTTCATTCCTGCTTAAAACACGCGGCATCGAATATTATCTTACATACATGCCGGTAGACCCCAGAGTTAAGACCGATCCGGAAAGCGCTTGGGACTGGATGTTGCTCGGCATAGCGCCCAGCGAAGTTGTAAACGCCAGTATGGCCAAGTTCCGCACCGTAACGGTAATCGTTATGGCGGTTATATTCGTGGTTATCGGCGCGGTTGTTGCGGCGCTTATAATCGTCAACAGCCGCCGCAAAATGGCTAAGACGGTCGCGGCGGTCAAGGGACGCGACACGCTGCTCGATTTGCTTTCGGTCAATACGGACGATATGTTTATAATGTTCGAGTCCGACACGTATCAGGCGAATTACGTCAGCGCCAACGTCGAAAAGGTATTGGGCATTCCTATTGACAAGGTTAAGTCCAATGTGCTCGAAATTATTCCCGCATCGACCGACGACGAAAGGCCGCTTACAATAGACGACTTTAAGAACATGCCTGACGACGACACGTGGGAGCGTGACGTGTGCATGCAAAACATCGAAACTTTGGAGAAGCGCTGGTACAGGCTTGCGCTCCATCACTCGGGCGAAAAGAGCGGCAAGTGCGTGCTTGTTCTGTCCGACCGCACCGAGGACAAAAAGATGCGCGAGCAGCTTGAAGATGCGCTCAACATCGCGGAAAACGCCAATGCGGCAAAGAGCCACTTCCTTTCCAACATGTCGCACGATATCCGCACGCCCATGAACGCTATTATAGGCTACGCGACCCTTCTCGGCAAGGAGGCGGAAAACGCCGACCGCGTGCGCGATTACGTGCGCAAGATTACGTATTCCGGTCAGCATCTGCTCTCGCTCATCAACGACATTCTCGACATGAGCAAGATAGAAAGCGGAAAGACTTCGCTTGCGCTTGCCGAGTTCCGTCTGCCGGAGTTTATTGAAGAGCTATACTCCATGATGGTTGCCCAGGCAAACGCCAAAAAGCAGACGTTTGACGTTCATACCAAGGGCACTTTACCCGAGTTTGTTGTCGGCGACAAGCTGCGGCTTAATCAGATTATGCTAAATATCCTGTCCAATGCCGTCAAGTACACGCAGGTGGGCGGAACAATAAAAATGAACGTTGAGCTGCTCAAACAGAAGATAAGCAACCACGCGCACATTAGGTTCACCGTCGAGGACAACGGCGTGGGTATGAGTCCCGAATACCTCAAGACGATCTTCGAGCCGTTCAGCCGCGAAACCACAGACAAGACCAAGGGCATACAGGGTACAGGTCTCGGTATGGCTATAACCAAAAATATAGTCGACCTAATGGGCGGCACTATCGAGGTGGAAAGCGAGCTGGGCAAGGGCAGTAAGTTTATTGTAGAACTTGAGCTTGCTATAGCCAATTCCGTGCAGGAGGACGGCGACTTCTGGAAGCGCCACAACGTCACGCGCGTGCTTGTTATAGACGACGAGGAAGACGTATGTGTGGAAATAAAAGAGCTCATGGCGGACACCGGCGTCGAAATAGATTACCGCACAAGCGGCAAGGAAGGCGTTAAGGCCGTAGAGGAATCAGTCGAAAATGGCGTGGAATACAATATTGTCATCGTTGACTGGAAGATGCCGGACATGGACGGCGTGGAAACCGCGCGCAGAATCCGTAAGCGCGTGGGCAGAGAGCTGCCCATCATGGTGCTTACGTCGTTCAGCTTTGAGGACATAGAGGACGCCGCAAAGGACGCGGGCATAGACCTGTTCCTCAGTAAGCCCTTCTTTGTATCCAACTTCCGCCGTGCGGTGCAGCAGATAAATCAGGACGGCGCGGAGGCGGAGGTCGAGCCGGAGCAGGAGGATATTTCCATCGAGGGGCTCAAGGTGCTTGCCGCCGAGGACAACGAGATAAACGTGGAAATCCTAATGGAGTTGTTGGATGACGAGGGCGTCAAGTGCGACATTGCGTACAACGGTCAAGAGGCGCTCGAAAAGTTCGAGGCGTCCGAGCCCGGTCAGTACGACGTAATATTCATGGACGTGCAAATGCCGGTCATGGACGGTCACGCCGCCGCACGCGCAATCCGCGCCTGCTCGCATAAGAATGCAAAGAAAATTCCTATTATAGCAATGACCGCCAACGCGTTCGACGACGACGTCAAGGCGGCGCTTGAGGCCGGCATGAACGCGCACCTTGCAAAACCCATTGACATGACCAAGCTTAAACAGCTTGTCGCCAAATTTGTATTTAACAAAAAGGACCGATAGACAATGAGCACCGATAAAAAAACAATACTTATTGTAGACGACTCAGAGCTTAACCGCGCGTTGCTCTCCGACATGCTTTACGATGACTTCAACATCATCGAGGCGGAAAACGGCGTGGAGGCCGTCGCGATCTTGCAGGAACGCGAGCTGGAAATTTCGCTCATGCTGCTTGACATTGTCATGCCGCAGATGGACGGTTTTGGTGTTTTGGCAATGATGAACAGCCGCGGCTGGATAAGCAATATTCCCGTCATTATGATCTCGGCGGAAACCGGCTCTGCAGTCATAGACAGGGCGTACGACCTGGGCGCCGTGGACTATATCAGCCGCCCGTTTGACGAGCGTACGGTTAAGCACCGCGTTATGAGCAACTTTATGTTGGCGCTTAAACAGCGCGAAATGTCCGACCTGTTGGTAGAGCAGATTTACCAGCGCGAGCGCGACAACAAGATAATGATAGAAATCCTGTCGCACATAGTCGAGTTCCGTAACGGCGAAAGCGGCTTGCACGTTCTGCACGTAAGCACGTTTACGGAGATGGTGCTAAAGCACTTGGTATTAATAACCGACAAGTACAAGCTGTCGCAGGCTGACATAAAGATGATAGTCAATGCGTCCGCACTCCACGACGTGGGCAAGATGTCCGTGCCGGACGAAATACTCAACAAGCCGGGCAGGTTTACTCCCGAGGAATTTGAAATTATGAAGCGGCACACGGTGGAGGGCGAAAAGATGCTTGCCGCCATACCGTCGCGCCGCAACGAGCCCATAGTCAAGGTCAGTGCGGAAATCTGCCGCTGGCACCACGAGCGCTGGGACGGCAGGGGATATCCGGACG
>JAFLVH010000005.1 GCA_022508365.1 Clostridiales bacterium
CCGGCTATCAACCCAATTACATATTCAATAGATGTACTTGTCCAATTATATCCCAGGCCACGAAGATTTTTCCTTCCATATCGTTTGGATAACTCATCCCAGAATACACCAATGTCATTGTACTGTTGGTCTCCAGCAGTGGAAAAAATTTTGCTGATTCCCTTGAACTCCATACTTGCTCCTTGTATAAATTTCGATTTCTAAAGTGACTAACAAAAAAATTATAGCACATAAATGTAAGTTTTTCCACATATTTAGATGATTTCTGCGTGAAAGCGATTATCTTTCTCTATGCTCTTGTCTTACGGAACAATGCGGGACACGGCTTTTAATTCGACGATATTTTCTTTTGCTACTTTACCACCCATAAGCATTTGTTCATCTATGGATGCAGTGTTAAACAACAATTTATCGTTGAATCATGTTAAGTAAAAAAATCCGCACAGTTTATAACTGTGTGGATTTTTATAGAATAGTTATCTTAAATAACCAAACATTCTGCATTCTTAATTCTTAATTATTTTACGGTATTCTGTGGTTTGCCGATTCGTAAATTTTGTACCATTCGTAGTCGGTAAGCGGAATGTCGCAGCAGTCTTTGTACAAGGACAGGTGCTTATTCAGCGTAGTGCCCACGATTGCCTGCATGCCGGCGGGGTGGTGAAGTATCCAATTGACCGCCACCGCTTCCGGCGTGGTGTTATACTTTTGCGCGAGCCCGTCCAGCATGAAGTTGAGCGCAAAGTATTTCTTTTTGGCGTGGTCGGTAAAAAACGCGCCGTTATAGAAATATCCGTTTTCGTCCGTAAAGCTGCACTGCACCGTGCCGTAGGTCTGAATCGTTATATCGTGTTGTCTGCAGTATTCCAGTATTCCGTAGGAGTTGTCGGTGGGAGTGCCTGTGTTGACCACTATGCCGCTTTCGATAATCGGGCAGTACGCCGCGCTCATCTGAAGCTGATTGATTGCTATGCGCTGATTTAGTGCGCTTTGCAAATAGTCAATCTGCGCCGCGGAAAAGTTGCTCACGCCAAATACGCGCACCTTGCCGGACTTTTCCAAAACGTCAAAGGCTTTGGCGATGTCATCAGGGCGCATTAGGGTGTCAGGGCGGTGCAACAGCAATATATCCAAATAGTCGGTGTTGAGCCTTTTTAGCGATCCGTTGACGCTTTCTATTATGTGATCGCAGGATAAATCGTACCAGCCGCCGCGAATGCCGCACTTGGTCTGAAGCACCATTCTCTCGCGAATGCCGGGATTGGAAGATATGATTTTTCCGTAAATCTCCTCGCACGCGCCTCCGCCGTAAATATCCGCGTGGTCAAACGTGTTTATGCCACTGTCAAGCGCAAGACGGACAAGTCTTTCGGTGTTTTCGATAGGCTTGTCGGCAATTCGCATACAGCCTAAGACCAGCCGTCCGCTTTGTATTCCGCCGATATTTTTATAATCCATGACGGTATTGTATCATAACGTCCGGCAAAAATCAATAATATACGGTGTATTACCCTGTAAAATATTTTTGGCCTGCCTTGACAAGTATGGGTAAATGTAATATACTTATAATACGGAATTTTGTGTTAAAACCAAAAGTAATTTCGGAGGAATCATGGACGAACTTGTTGTACAAGACGACGCGTCGCTCAAAGCGCTTATTCAGCGTGTAAGGAACGCGCAGGTCAAGTATTCAACGTACACGCAAGAGCAGGTGGACAAGATTTTCTTGGCGGCTGCTACTGCCGCCGACAAAGCAAGGCTTTTTTTAGCCGAAATGGCGGTGGAAGAAACCGGCATGGGCATAGTGGAAGACAAGGTAATAAAAAACCACTATGCGGCGGAATACATTTACAACGTATACCGAGACATAAAAACCTGTGATTGTGTCAGCCGTGACGATAGTTACGGCGTGGAGGTTTTGGCGGAGCCCGTCGGCGTCATTGCGGCGGTGGTGCCCACGACTAACCCCACGTCCACAGCAATATTCAAAGCGCTTCTCGCGTTAAAGACGAGAAACGGACTTATATTCTCGCCGCACCCGCGCGCAAAAAAATGCACGATAGAGGCGGCAAAAATCGTTTTGCAAGCCGCCGTCAAGGCAGGCGCGCCCGAGGGGATTATCGGGTGGATAGACGTGCCCAGCGTGGCGCTGTCCGGCGCGGTTATGAGCGCGTGCGACCTGACTCTTGCAACGGGCGGACCGGGCATGGTGCGCGCGGCGTACAGTTCCGGCAAGCCTGCGGTGGGCGTAGGCCCCGGCAACACTCCTGCCGTAATAGACAGCTCGGCGGATATCGCGCTTGCGGCGTCGTCAATCCTTCACAGCAAGACGTTTGACAACGGCATGATCTGCGCGTCAGAGCAGGCTGTGATAGTATTAAAGGACGTGTACGACGCGTTTAAAAAGGAAATGCTTTACCGCGGCGCGTACTTTCTGAACAAAGAGGAACGCGCAAAGGTTCGCTCGACAATCCTTATCAACGGTTCGGTCAACGCAAAGATCGTCGGTCAGTCCGCGCAAACGATTGCAAGGCTTTGCGGATTTGAAGTGCCGAAGGGCGCAAGGGTGCTTGTGGGCGAGGTCACTTCCGTCGAACTATCCGAGCCGTTCGCGCACGAAAAGCTTTCACCGGTGCTTGCAATGTACAAGGCGGAGGACTTTGAGGACGCGGTAAAAAAGGCGGAAAGATTGATAGCGGACGGCGGCTACGGCCACACGTCGTCGCTCTACGCCAACGAGGCCAAGGCAAAGGAAAGGATAGCGCATTTCAGCGACGTGATGAAGACCTGCCGAATCCTTTTGAACACTCCGTCCGCGCAGGGCGGCATAGGCGATATTTACAACTTTAAGCTGCTGCCGTCGCTCACGCTCGGCTGTGGGTCGTGGGGCGGCAATTCCGTATCGGAAAACGTGTCGGTCAAGCATTTATTAAACTACAAAACAGTGGCAAAAAGGAGAGAGAATATGCTGTGGTTCCGCGCGCCGGAAAAAGTGTACTTTAAAAAAGGCTGCATGCCCGTAGCTCTTGCCGAGCTGAAAGAAATGGGCTTTAAACGGGTGTTTATTGTCACCGACGAGTTTTTGTTTAAGAGCGGATTTTCCAAGCTTGTTTCCGATAGGCTAAATGAGCTTGGCATACAAAATACCACGTTTAGTGACGTTCAACCCGACCCTACGCTTGCTTCTGCAAAGAAAGGCGCGGAGGCTATGCGGTCGTTCGAGCCTGACGCAATAGTCGCACTGGGCGGCGGCTCGGCGCTGGACGCGGGCAAGATTATGTGGGTGCTGTACGAGCATCCCGAGGTCGATTTTGCCGACCTCGCTATGCGTTTTATGGATATACGTAAGCGCGTATACAAGTTTCCCAAAATGGGCGAAAAGGCGTACTTTGCCGCAATCACCACCACGGCGGGCACAGGCTCCGAGGTCACGCCATTTGCCGTCATAACGGACGAGGAGAGCGGACTTAAATATCCTATTGCGGACTATGAGCTTTTGCCCAAGATGGCGATTTGCGATCCCGATCTTATGATGAGCATTCCGAAGGGGCTTACAGCCAATTCCGGCTATGACGCAATGGTACACGCGATAGAGGCTATAGCGTCCGTCATGGCAAGCGAGTTTACGGACGGCATGGCAAAAGAGGCGATAAAGATAATATTCGAATACCTGCCTATAGCGTACAAAAACGGGTCAGACGAAACGGCCCGGGCAAAAATGGCGTACGCCGCCACCATGGCAGGCATGGCGTTTGCAAATGCATTCCTAGGTGTATGCCACTCCATGGCGCACAAATTAGGCTCGTATCACCATCTGCCGCACGGCATGGCAAACGCATTGCTGTTGCCCGAGGTCATGCGGTTTAACGCTGCCGAAGCGCCTAACAAGATGGGCACATTCCCACAGTACGATCATCCGATGTGTTTGAGGCGCTATGCGGAGCTTGCGGAAATGCTTAATCTCAAGGGCAAGACCGACGATGAAAAACTGGAAAAGCTTATTATTAAGCTCGAGGCGCTGAGAAAGGAAGTGGGCATTCCCGCGACGATAAAGGAGGCAGGCGTACAAGAGGACGCGTTTATGGCTACGCTTGACGAGATGAGCCGTGACGCGTTTGACGATCAGTGCACCGGCGCCAATCCCAGATACCCCATGATAGAAGAAATCAAGCAAATGTATCTGAACGCCTACTACGGCAAGGAGGGCAAATAATGAATTTGACCGAGATCGCAACCCGTCCCAATAAGACGGTTTATGTCGAGGGCGACCTTTGCTACAAGGTTTTTGCCGCCGATTACAGAAAATCGGATATATTTAACGAGGCGCTCAACCAGACCCGCGTAGAGGAGACCGAGCTTTTCGTGCCCAAGGTGCACGCGATAAAGCGGTTTGACGGCGGCAGACTGGGCATTGTCATGGACTATGTAGAGGGTAAATCGCTAGCTAAGCTCATAGAGGAAAACCCCGAAAAAAAGGAGGAGTACATCCTCCGGCTTATAGATATTCAGCTTTCCATGCACAGGCTGACTGCGCCTGAGCTCAACAAACAGCGCGTCAAGTTTGCGCGCAAGATTGAGCTGTCGGGACTTTCGGAGGCCACGCAGTACGAACTGCAGATGCGGCTTGACGGCATGCCCAAGCACAAAAAGCTGTGCCACGGCGATTTTAACCCGTCCAACGTGATAATCACGGAAAATGGCGAGGCGTGCGTAATAGACTGGTCGCACGCGACTATCGGCAATGCGTCCGCCGACACCGCCAGAACGTACCTGCTGTTTAAACTGGCGGGCGAGGACGAAATCGCGGAATTCTATCTGAATAACTTCTGCAAAAAGTCCGGCACCGCGCTTAAGTACGTGCAAAACTGGCTGCCCATAGTCGCCGCGTCGCAAATGGTAAAGGGCAAGCCCGAGGAGCGTGAGATGCTTGCCAAATGGACTGACGTCTGCCAATACAACTAAGTATCCGAAAGAATAAACCGAATATTTTTGGTCAATAATCGACGGCATGAAAGTTTTTTATGCCGTCGTTATTTTATTTGCCGTAGGTTTAGTGGGCGTAGCGGTTTGGTTCAGTCCGCTCGTCTCTTTAGGCGCGCCTGAGCTTTATGACGACAACGTGCCTGTATCGACTGTCCGCGGCCTATGCTATCCATCTGACGCGCTTTGCCGCGTGGATTTTAAGGGCGACGATGGCGATATGCGGCAGGCGCTTGACGGGCTTTTCGCCGTTACGGTAAAAGAGGTGAACATTGACGGGCTGACTGTTGTGTATGCGTTCAGTCCGCGCGTGGCGGCGCAGGCGCAGCATCTCGACTCGGGCGAGTGGTACAACGTGATGGCGGCGTATTCGGACGGAAAAATAAGCATAGGAACTCCCATTCTTTCGGGTTGTTACTAAATTAAATTTTTATGTATAGCAAAAAAATTGTTGGCAATAATCTTCTGTACGGAGGAACAGAACATGAAAACTTATCAGTCTGGAACAAAAGAAACAAAGAAGAACTTTTTTAAGCGGCACAAGTACGCCATTGCGCTGATTGTGTCGGTACTGGTTGTTGCAACGGTCATCGTTTTGTCGGTGGTGTTTACACTGCCGGAAAAGGTCCCCGTATCCAATGGCGACGTGGTCGTCGATCCGCCTAACTCTGACGTAGTCACAGGTCCCGTCATAACCAATCCCATGAAAAACGCCACCGTCGGTATGGAATATTACGACGACAAGCTGGTTAAGTGGGAAACCCTAGATCTGTGGCAGTGGCATCCCGCGGTGGACTTTGTCGGCAGCGGCGACGTGTACGCCATTATGGACGGCAAAGTGCTGGACGTGGAAAAAACCACGATTGACGGCAACGTCGTTACGATAGAGCACGCGGACGGATATGTGTCCATTTATAAATCGCTCGGCAGCGACATTGCCGTAAAAAAGGGCGACACCGTAAAGTCTGGTGACAAGATAGGCACATCTTCCACCAGCATGATGTCCGAGCTTAACACCGGCGATCATATGCACTTCGAGCTCAAGCAAAACGGCAAGTACGTCAACCCGTCCGCATTGCTGGATATAGACAGCGATAAATAATTTCGGCTCATTAATTTAAATCAATACCGGTATAGATCTTAAAAAGTTTTTCCGTCAAAGACCCTCGAAAAATCGGGGGTTTTTGTGTGAAAACACTTAATTAAGATATAGCGCCCAAACACTTGATATTCGCGGCAAAATGTGGTATAATTAATCATAGCCGCGGTAGCGATAATATTACAGGGGAATGTAAATTAATCGCAAATAAATAAGACGGCGGCTTCGGTTATTATTATGAAAGCGTACAGAATTCATGGCCCGCATACAATCAAGCTGGACGAGATGAACGCCCAGCCCGTAGGGGAAAACTGCATAAAGCTTAAAAACCTTATGTGCGGTTTTACGTCTGCGGACATTGCCGTGTATGACGGTAGACTTCCCACAAAGTATCCCATTGTGCCGCTTGGACAGTGCGTGGGGTTTGTGTCGGAAGTGGGTGCGGGTGTCTCCAGGATTTCGCGCGGACAGCGCGTGGTGACATATCCGCAGGCAAGCTGCCACAGCTGCAAGGCGTGCAAGGACGCGCACTACACTGAATGCGAAAAACCTCTTCTGTTCGGCGTGGAAGAGGACGGATTTTTAAGCGACTTTTCCGTAGTATCGGCGAGCGACGTGTACACTATTCCGGATAGAATCACGGACTCCGAGGCGGTGTTTATAGAGCATATAGCAACCGCGCTCAACGCGCTAAACAAGCTTAACGTGGAAAAGGGCGACCAGGTTGTCATAATGGGCGCGACGGTGGACGGCATAATCCTCGCTCAGCTAGTCATGTATTATCAAGCGGTGCCCATTATGGTGGACATGCAGGAGGACATGCTAAAGCTTGCTCAGCAGGCAGGCGTATACTTTACCGTAAATGCGGTTGACGACAACGTGTGCAAAAAGATTCTTGCGCTCACCGGCGGACACATGGCGGACGCGTGCATCTATCTTACAGATTCTCACATGTCGCTGCAGAGTGCGTGGGACTACACCGCGGTGCGCGGCAGAGTGGGCATAATAGGCAAAAACTCCATGACCGATCTCAACTGCAACCTAAACGGCATGCTTGAGAAAAACATCAATCTGTATACAATTGTGGACTGCGGAAAGAACTATTCTTCGGCAATTAACATGCTTGCCAACCGCACGGTTACGGTGGATTCGCTTTGCGGCAGCGTTGTGGAGTTTAAGGACATTCCGTCCGCTTACGAATCGCTCATGAGCGACAGCCACGACAGCAGGTTTAAAACGCTTATAAAAATTTAAATTGATAAGATTAAACGCTTGACAGTGCACGGCTAAAAGTGTATACTTATTAAGCTAATAACCATGTAGGGGAGTCCTGCATGGACAAAGAGAGGTAAAAAACATGAGAGAGAACATTCATCCCGATTATCACGAGGTTACGGTAGAATGCGCGTGCGGCGCAAAGTTCGTAACGGGCTCCACGCAAAAAGGCGACGTGGTCAAAGTTGACATTTGCTCCAAATGCCATCCCTTCTACACCGGCAAGCAAAAGCAAGCCGAAACGGGCGGTCGCATAGCGCGCTTCAACGAGCGTTCGGGCAAATCCGGCAAATAGCTGTAAACCAAACGGCGGGTCTTTTTAAGCCCGCCGTTTTTCTTTAAATCGAAACAACGTTTCGATTTTTTTATGGTAAAAATAATGGCAAACCAAAACGACAATCAATACAATACAAAGGAAAAAACGCGCCGCACCATGATAGGCGGTCAGGCGCTGTTGGAGGGCGTCATGATGCGCGGAAAAACATCCGTGGCAATGGCGGTGCGCGCCCCAAGCGGCGAAATAGAGCTCCATACGGAAAGGCTGAAAAAGCAAAGTAAGGCGGCAAAAATCCCGGTTGTGCGCGGCGTTATTTCCTTTGTCAGCTCGCTCGCCGTCGGCATAAACTCGCTGCTTAAGTCCGCCGAGGTAAGCGTGCCGGAGGACGAGGCGCCGTCCAAAACCTCCACCGTCATTGCGACGATCATAGGCGTTGTGCTTGCCGTAGGTCTGTTTGTCGGCATTCCGCTGTTTATAAGCTTTGCAATCCGAAAATGGACTTCGTTTGACAATATCGCCGTAATATCGGTTATAGAGGGCGTGTCGCGCCTGTTGATATTCATCATATACCTCGCGCTGATAAGGCTTATGAAGGATATAAAGCGCACGTTTATGTATCACGGCGCCGAGCACCGCACCATCAATTGCTACGAAAAGGGCTTGCCCTTGACGGTGGAAAACGTGCAGTCGTGCTCCACCAAGCACAACCGCTGCGGCACTACGTTTATATTCTTTGTCGTGGTGTTTGCAATACTAATCTATGCGCTGCTCAACTGGGTGTTTTCGCTGTTTACCGGCTACGAGTATCTTTTTGAAAACTTCTTTTTTAAGCTTTTGATCAGACTTGCGCTTTTGCCGCTTATAGCCGGGCTTTCTTACGAGCTGCTCAGAGGCCTTGCGCTGCTTCCCGACAACAAGTTTACCGACGTAATTCGCGCGCCCGGATTGGCGCTTCAAAAGCTGTCTACGTGCATACCCGACGACGACATGGCGGAGGTGGCTATAGCCGCGTTCAACGCCGTGCTCGAGCTGGATTCTCAGCCTAACAAGGGCACTATGGATTTTTACGAGCGCGACTTTGCCGTCGAGCGCAAAAAGCTTGCGGATAGGCTGCCCGACAATCCTCAGGACGCCGACTGGATATATTGCGAGATTTTGGGCAAGTCTCGCGGCGAGCTCGGCGGTGTGGAAAAAATAAAAATCGGTCAGGTCAAACAGGCAAACAAATATGCGGACAGACTGCTTGCGGGCGAGCCGCTCGGCTACGTCTTAGGCAACGCCGAGTTCTGCGGAATAAAGCTCAAGGTGGACAATCGCGTGCTTATTCCGCGGTTTGAGACGGAGGTGCTTGCCGAGGAAGCGGTTAAGCTGGTGTCAGGCAGAGACAAGGCGCGCGTACTCGATATGTGCACGGGATCCGGTTGTATCGCCGCCGTAATCGCCAAAAACACCGCGGCGCAAGTGGTTGCCGCCGACGTGTCTGACGAGGCGTTGGAGGTTGCCAAAGCAAACCTAAGCGGCTTGGGCGCGGAGGTTGTCAAGTCCGACATGTTCGAGGGTATTGATGGCAAGTTTGACCTAATCGTATGCAATCCGCCGTACATACGCAGTGCGGAAATCGAGGGTCTGGAAAAAGAGGTAACTTGTCAGCCGCATATCGCGCTTGACGGCGGCGAGGACGGACTCAAGTTTTATCGCGTACTTGCGGACAAAGCAGGTGAATATTTAACCGACGGCGGCGCGATAATGATGGAAGTAGGATATGATCAGGCGCAAGACGTGATTAACCTATTCAAAAAAATCGGCAAAAGCCGAATAATAAAGGATTTAGACGGAAAGGACAGGATAGTGATATGCGAGAAATGAAGACTGACAAGCTTGACGCTATAGTCGAGCGGTTTAACGCATTAGACCTCAAGATACAAGACCCGAGCATAATCTCCGACAACAAGCTGTGGGCGGAGCTTTGCCGTGAGCGCAGCGAGTTAGAGCCGATTGTGGAAAAGTACGGCGAGCTTAAAAAGGCAAAGGCGGATTACCGTGACGCACTGGAAATGCAAAAATCGGACGATGCGGAAATGGTGCTGCTCGCCAAAGAGGAGTGCGAGACGCTTACGGAGAGCATAGAGCGCATCACCGAGGAGCTCAAGATAATGCTGCTGCCCAAGGACCCCAACGACGGAAAGAACGCTGTACTGGAGATAAGACCTGCGGCAGGCGGCGAGGAGGCGGCGCTGTTTGCGGCGGAGCTCAGTAGAATGTACCGCATGTTTGCCGAGCGCAGAAGGTGGAGCGTGGAGGACATATCCATCAACCAGACCGAGCTCGGCGGTATAAAGGAAGCGGTGTTCGGCATAAGCGGCAAGGACGTCTTTTCTCAGCTCAAGTTTGAAAGCGGCGTGCACCGCGTTCAGCGCGTGCCCGTGACGGAAACGCAAGGGCGCGTTCACACCTCGACTGTGACGGTGGCGGTGCTTCCCGAGACCGAAACGGTGGACGTGGAAATATTGGAAAAGGACATAAAGATAGATACGTTCAGAGCAAGCGGCGCGGGCGGTCAGCACATTAACAAGACTGACTCGGCTATTCGCATTACGCACTTCCCGACGGGGATAGTGGTAACGTGCCAGGACCAGCGCAGCCAGACCAAAAACAAGGAGCGCGCTTTTCAGGTGCTTGCTACCAAGCTGTACGACTATTATCAAGGACAAAAAGACGAGGAGTACGCGTCATTGCGCAAGGGTCAGGTGGGTACCGGCGACAGAAGCGAGCGCATACGCACGTACAACTTTCCGCAGGGGCGAGTTACCGACCACCGTATTAGCTACACCATTTATTCCATAGACGAGTTTATGAACGGCGACCTCGACAAGATGATAGAAGCATTGCGCATCGCCGACCAAACGCGCAAGCTTGAGGGCGACACGGATTAGCGCGGAGTATTTCTTTATATCAATTAAATAAAGGTCGAAAAATGATAACGATAAAAGGCAAACACAACGAGGCGAAGATATTTACCGACGTGGTGGACGAGGGGTCTATTGCGCAGATTCAGACGATGTGCGATTCGCCTATATTTGCGCAGTCGAAAATTCGCATAATGCCGGACGTTCACGCAGGGGCGGGCTGCACTATAGGCACCACAATGACCATAACGGACAAGGTGGTACCCAACATGGTGGGCGTGGATATCGGTTGCGGAATGGAGCTTATAAGGCTCGAACAAAATGAACTTGACCTTGACGCACTGGATAAGCTTATTTACGCGCGCATTCCGTCCGGATTTAATTACCGCGATAATCACCACGAATATACCGAGCAAATCGACTTAACCGAGCTGCGCTGCGTCAAAAAGGTGGATATTGACCTTGCGTACGTAAGCCTCGGCACGCTCGGCGGAGGCAATCACTTTATCGAGGCCGACAAGGACGAGGAAGGCAATATCTATATTGTCGTGCATTCCGGCAGCAGGCATCTCGGCTTGGAGGTGGCGGAATACTACCAAAAAGAAGGCTATCGGCGTCTTTGCGGCAACTCGCAGTCGCAGCTGCAGGAGCTAATAAAACAGCTTAAAGCCGAGGGGCGAGCAAAGGAGATAGAAAAGGTTGTTCGCGACGCTAAGCAAAAAACCGCGGAAATCCCGGAGGCTTTGGCGTACGTGGAGGGCAGCCTGTTTGACGATTATATACACGACATGCGCATAGTGCAGCGGTTTGCAGTGCTCAACAGGCAGGCGATGACAGACGAAATTGTGCGCGGGCTAAAGCTATCGGTGGCGGAGCAGTTTACGACAATACACAACTATATCGACACTGACAACATGATTTTGCGAAAGGGTGCGGTGTCGGCAAAAAAGGGCGAGAAGCTTCTTATCCCCATCAATATGCGCGACGGCTCGCTCATCTGTATCGGCAAGGGCAACGACGACTGGAATGAGAGCGCTCCGCACGGCGCAGGTAGGATACTTAGCCGCGGCAAAGCGCGCGCCACGCTCACTATGGAGCAGTTCGAGCGCGAGATGTCGGGCATATTCTCGACGTCTATAAACGCCAGCACGCTGGACGAAAGCCCTATGGCGTACAAAAACATGGACGACATAGTAAACAACATAACGCCCACGGCGGACATAGTAAAACGCATTGTGCCAATATACAACTTTAAGGCAAGCGAGGAAGTATCCTTCGGCAAAAATCGCAAGTGAATATTAATTTTGATTAAACAAAAACGTCACGCTACAAGCGTGACGTAATTTTTTGTTATTAAAAACGTTAATCAGTAATTGACTTTATTTTTTATTTCCATATATTTTTTAAACAATTTTAGGCACTCGTCATGATCGATTTGAATGATTTTATCCTGCATGTTTTTTGTGGAGATTGAAAGGTGATTATAAAAAATTTCATCACGAAAGCCAATCATTGCGTTTTCCGCTATGGAGCAGCCGTAGTAAATTTTGTTTATGTTTGCCCAAAGGCACGCGCTTAGACACATAGGGCACGGTTCGCCCGTCGTGTAAATATCCGCGCCCGAAAGGTCAAAGCTTGAAATATTTGCGCAAGCGTTTCTGATTGCGTCCATTTCGCCGTGGCAGGTGGCATCGTTGTTTGCGACAACTCTGTTGTGACCTTTGCCGATTACCTTTCCGTCGCGAACTATAACCGCGCCGAACGGTCCGCCGTGACCCGAAGAAATTCCTTCTTCCGCTTCGGCTATTGCCATCTGCATAAACTTATTCATAATGCCGCCTCCCATTTCAAAAACCGAATACTAATTGCCGTAAGAGTATTTATATTCAATATTATAACACAGTGCATGAAAAAAGTCGACAAAAATTACCGATTTTTTCGCGTGGAATTAGGTGGGTGAGTATTACTTTTTTTTGTTGCTTTTCGGCCTAAAATATGGTAGAATGTTACAAAATGCTGCTGTTGCGGGGCGGACCATGATAGAAAATGTTTTTATAGCTTGGAGCGGCAATAAAGAGCTTGCGGATGAATTGGCAAAAATCTTTAATGCCAACGGAGATATGAAGCCCGTCGTAGGCGGCGGATTGCCTGTGGATACTTTTATCGGTGCGCAGGTATTGGATCAAATAAATCGCTGCAATTGGGCGATTCTGTTGGTGGAAGACAAGAACGGAGCGGTCAGTCCCAATTTGATGTTTGAATGGGGATATATTATGGCAAGGCAGTCTGCCAAAAATGTCCACGCTTTTTTAATAAACAAATCCCCACGAGACTTGCCGAGCGACCTATTGGGATCGTGGGCGACTAAAATAGATTTTGACAGAAACAAAGATGATTTGACGGACGTTGCCAAAAGTATTTATGACATATTCAAAGAAAATACCAAACACAAGAAAAGCAGAATCTATTTCGATTTAATCAGCAATTGGAAAAACGTTTACGTCTATTTAACGGACGATTTGCCCGATACCAATCAAGAAATATGCGAATACATATTATCGGGCTGTTTGGCGGCATATTACTATCACGACAATCGCGTATTCAGGCATCTTTTAAGCGGTCTTACCGTTTCGGAAGAACTGAACTCAATGCTTCTTTTTGCAAAAGCTTACGTCGACGTTTTTTTGAATAGCGATAATATGACTAAGCCGCTAACACATGAAGAATTTTTTAAGCTAATGCATATATTTGATTCTACCATCAACAGAAAACATAATTTATCCGAAGAATTGGATTTGTTTTTGGATATTTTATGTTACGATGTTTATGGGTTGGCTTGTTCGTTATATCTTAGAAATACCGACATTGACAATACAATAAGAAGTCACTGTTCTCAAAAGGCAAAGGATTGTTATGAAAAGGACATACAATTGATAGAAGCTTTTGAAGAAAAGTCGCCTGCGAATATTTGCCTTGTGGCTTTACTAAAAAGTTATATATATAACGACATGTGCCATTTGTGCAGAGATTCTTTTTCCGATATGGACTCGTTTTTGCGCTATTTGGCAATTGCCGTGGACGAGAGAAAAAAGCTGTGGCAGACGTTTATGGCACACTATCCAAGCAACACATACCTGGCAACCAAGCTGGAACAAGAGTATATGATAGCGTTAAGCGAACAATGTCGGTACATGGAAGATTCCTTTATGAAAACAATGTACAAAACAACTATAATCGCTAAATATCAAGAATGGGAAAAGGAACTGTTTTACACCAGCTCGTTAACCAATAGAATCAAAAAGAATATCGATTTATTTTGATATTGCTAATTGATAGATTTTTTTATGTAGATTGCCTATTGACACAAAGACCGCATTAATGGCGGTCTTTGTGTCGTGGTAGAGGTAGTAATCTAAAACGAATATTTTTCGATAAATTTTAATTTATTGTAAAGCTTGTTTGTCATTCCGAGCGCAAGCGAGGAATCTCAACCTTAATGCAGCTTGCGACCAATAAAGCGGTTGAGATTCTTCACTGCACGCTGACGCGCTTGTTCAGAATGACAAAACCGACTCTCCGTTAAATTATTGTTCATCGAACAATCATTAGCGAGTTTTCGAGCGACTTCATTAACGAAGTGACTTCATTTTTCATGCCGCTTTAGCGGCGCTTCATTTGTAAAAACCCGAAACGGTTTGTTTCGGGTTTTTCATGGTGGGCAATACAGGGCTCGAACCTGTGACTTTCACCACGTCAAGATGACACTCTCCCAGCTGAGTTAATTGCCCAAAAGTATTTGATTAGTTTAAGTCTAATATATTTTGGGTTTTTTGTCAAGCGTTTACTTGTATTTGTTTATTAAATATGTTAAAATGGCGGTATGAAAGCTGTTATTCAAAGGGTGAGTAGCGCCGTTCTGTCTGTGGACGGGGCAGAAGTCGCCGCAATCGGGCAAGGACTTGTAGTGTACGTCGGGATCGAACAGACGGACGCAGAATCCGACGTTATCGCCATGTGCAAGAAGATCGCCGCCATGCGCATATTCTCGGACGAAAACGGCAAGATGAATCTTTCGGTTTCGGATATTCGCGGTGAAATCCTTATGGTGTCAAACTTTACCCTTTGCGCCGATATTTCGCACGGCAACCGCCCGAGTTTTTCCTTTGCCATGCGGCCCGCCGTGCAGGCAAGCGCTATGTTCGACTACTGTGTGGATGTGATGGCCGATCTTTTGCAAAGCGTCGGGCTTTCCGATAGCGTCAAGAGCGGTATATTCGGCGCGGATATGAGCATCGATCAAGTCAACGACGGACCTGTTACAATAATTTATCCCTGATTATTTTTGCGGTTTATTATGAACGAGCTGAAGGACAAAAAAATATTGTTGCACGCCTGTTGCGGACCGTGCAGCCTGGGCGCGATAGAGCCGCTGCTTGATGACGGCGCGGATATAACGTTGTTCTTTTATAATCCCTGCATAATAGACGGGGAGTTCGAGCGCCGCCTTGAAGCGCTTACGACGGTTGCCGAGCACTATAATCTTCCGCTTGTCGTTCCGCCGCATGACTATTCTTTTTTTACTTCCTACGCGCAGGATTATGCAACTGCGCAAGAGGGCGGAGCGCGGTGTTCACTTTGCATGGACGATCGCCTGAAAGCTTCCGCCAAATATGCTGGCGAAAACGGATTCGACTTTTACACTACCACGTTGACTGTAAGTCCGCACAAAAACAGCAAGCTTATTTTTTCGCTTGCGGAATGCATAAAATCCGACGCGCCGTTTTTGCCGCGCGACTTTAAAAAGCGCGACGGATTTTTGCTGTCCACTCGGCGCGCAAAAGAGCTTGGCATATACAGGCAGAACTTTTGCGGATGCGAGTATTCTTTTAACAATGCAGCTCGGCGCGATGGAGGAGTGTAAATATGGGCTTAGCAGATAAGCTTAAAGATCTTCCCGACACCCCGGGCGTATACATCATGCGAGATATAACCGGACAGGTGATTTACGTGGGCAAGGCGGTGGTGCTTAAAAACCGCGTGCGCCAGTACTTTCAGCATACCGAAAAACCTGTCAAGGTGCAGGCGATGGTGGATAACATCGCCGATTTCGATTACATCATTACGCGCACGGAAAAGGACGCGCTCGCGCTCGAGAACAACCTCATAAAAAAGTACAAGCCGCACTACAACATTCTTTTAAAGGATGATAAGACCAGTCCCTACATTCGCATCGATCCGCGCGCCGAATATCCGACAGTCGAGATAACTAGGCGAGTCAAGCGTGACGGCGCAAGATATTTCGGTCCGTTTATAGGCGTGTCGGTCCGAGACGTCATAAGCATTTTGCAATCGGTATACAAGCTTCGCACGTGCAAGACCCTCAATAAGCGCGCGCGGCCGTGTCTGAACTACGACATAGATTTGTGCCTTGCGCCGTGCTGTGAGCGCTGTGACGAGGGCGAATACCGCCGAGCGATAAACGGCGCCATGTCATTCCTTTCGGGCGGTGGAGAGGATATTTCGGGCATTATAATGCAAAAGATGACGGACGCCGCCGAAAAGGAGAACTTTGAGCGTGCAATTTCCTACCGAAATCAGCTGCACGTGTTGGAGAACTTAAAGAGCAAGGTTGTAGGCGAGCTTGGCAGCGTGCTGAACATTGACGCGTTCTACTACACTGACAATGGCATATACGGCGCGGTCAGTGTTTGCATAGTGCGCGGCGGAAAAATGATGGGCGTAAAAAATTATATCATAAACGAGCCGGTTTTGTTCGGCGGAGATATGACCACATTCCTGCCGCAGTACTATTCCATGACAAACGAATTGCCTGACGAGATATGCCTGCAGGGCGAGTGCGACACCGCCGCGCTAACCGAGTACTTCGATTCGGTGTTCGGCAAGCGTCCTGTTATTTCGTTTCCGCAAAAGGCAATGCGCAAAAAGCTGTTGGACACGGCTAAGCGCAACTGTGAGGACTTTTTGCTTAAAAGCGCGGACAGGGTAAAGCGCGACGAGGACATGACGGTGGGCGCGTGCGAGCGGCTTAAATCTGTGTTTGGATTAAAGAGCGCGCGGCGCATAGAGTGCTACGACATATCCAATATTTCTGGCACGGACAACGTCGCGTCCGGCGTGGTGTTTATAGACGGCAAGGCGGACAAAGCCCAGTATCGCCGCTATCGCATACGCACGGTAGACGGAGCGGACGATTTTAGGTCAATGTACGAAACGCTGTCGCGACGGCTGTTGCGCTATAAAAACGGCGACACTGGCTTTGACGAGCTTCCCGACCTAATCGTCATAGACGGCGGACTCGAGCAGGTGGAGTTTGCCTCGCGCGCGGCGGACGACATGGGGATATCTGTGCCCATGGTCGGGCTTGCCAAAAAGGACGAGGAGCTTTATCTCCGCGGCAATCCAGTGCCGATTAAATTAAAGCGCGACGACTACGGATTAAGGCTGTTGCAGCGCGTCCGTGACGAGGCGCACAGATTTGCCGTTTTGTACCACCGCACCGTCAGATCCAAGCGTTACGAGAGCGAGCTAAACGGCATAAGCGGCGTTGGATCCGCGACCGTAAAAAAAGTGCTTGCCGCATTTAACACTCGCACAATAGCCACCGCTACGGCGGAGGAAATCGCACAAAAGGCAGGCATAACAAAAAACGCCGCGCAAAACATTTTCGATTATTATCACCCGAAAGAGGTGGGGGTTACTGCTTTGAAATACAGACTTATTGCCGCCGATATGGACGGAACGCTATTAAACGACGAGCTGACCGTATCAAAGGCGAACATCGAGGCTATAAACAAATTCCGCGCGGCGGGCGGCATTTTTACGCTGGCTACCGGCAGAGCTCCGTGCGGCGCAAAAAATTATGTTAAGATGCTCGGGCTTGACGACACGCACGTAAATATATTGTGCAATATCGGCGGCACGATTGCGGACAGCGTAACGTTTAAGCCGGTCAAGGTGTTTGCCATGCAAAAGAATGTGGTGTCCGACCTTGTGAGCTTTCTTTCCGAAAACACGCGGCTTGTCATGGCGTATGATGACGACGGACTTAAGATCAACAAAAGATCGGACCTTTCGGATATGTACTGCAATACCGTGGGAATAGACTTCGAGGAAAAAAGCGAGCTTAGTAAGTACGTAATGGGTGAGAACGTCAACATCGCCAAAGTTATGGCGATACTTGACGAAAGAAATTTGGATTCCGTAATGCAGTCGCTGTCGGAAAAATTTCCGTCGCTTCAATGTATGCAGTCCACCGCTCCGTTTTTGCTGACGTTAAAGCACGAGGGCGAGGACTTTATGCCGGCAATGGTGGAGTGCGTGCCTTGCGGTGTAGACAAGGGCGAGGGGCTAAAGTTCATTGCCGATTGCTACGGCATACCGATGTCGGAGGTTATGGCGTTTGGCGACAGCTACAACGACATAGCTATGATAAAGGCAGCCGGACTGGGCGTCGCGATGGGCAATGCCAAGGACAAGGTGAAGGAAGCCTCCGATTACGTGACTGACACCAACAACAATGACGGCGTTGCAAAAGCCATATATAAATTTTGTTTTGATCGAGGGGAGGAATAAACTATGCCTAAAAAACGCACGGGAGCGCCGAATAAGCAGGAAACCACGCATGTGGCGGAAGAACCGCAGGCGACCGATAAGGTAGAATTGCCGCCCGAAGAGGAGCAGCAAACCGAACGGGACGTGGACATAAACGAGTTTGCCGCGCGCATGGAACTTGATATAATCCACCGCGGCGATAATGAAGTTTTGCATTTTTGTACGTACAACATAAGCCGACCGGGTTTACAGCTTGCCGGATACTATAAGCACTTTGCGGCGGAGCGCGTGCAGATTATGGGCGAAATGGAAATGACGTACCTGCAGCAGATGACGCACGACGCAAGAAAGACGGCGTGCGAAACGCTGATGAAACAGCCCATTCCCTGTCTTATTGTAACATCCACGCTGCCGCCGTGCGACGAGCTTATCACCGCAGGACAAAAGTATAATCGCGTCCTCTTAAGCTCTAAGCTGCGCACTACGCCTTTTGTAAACAAGCTGTCGCTGTATCTCAGCGAGCTATTGGCGCCGTCAAAGACAATTCACGGCGTGCTAATGGACTTGTACGGCGTGGGTGTGCTATTGATAGGCGAGTCGGGCATTGGAAAAAGCGAAACGGCGCTGTCGCTTATCGAGCGCGGACACAGGCTTGTCGCGGACGACGCGGTTACTATTTCGCGGATAGGCGAGCGGCTGGACGGAACGTGCCCGGACATAATCAGATACTTTATGGAAGTGCGCGGCATAGGCATAATCGACATAAAGGCCATGTACGGCGCGAGTGCGGTCCAGCTTGTTAAGACCATTGACATGGTTGTTAAGCTAGAGGCGTGGGACGACAAAGCAAGATATACAAGGCTGGGCGAGCCGGATGAGACCTATACCATACTCGGCGTCAAAAAGCCGTTGCATGTGGTGCCTGTAAAGCCCGGGCGTAACCTTGCCGTAATACTGGAGGCCGCGGCGCGCACTCACCGTCTTAACGACCTCGGCTTCAGCGCGATGGACGAGCTAAACGAGCGTCTCAGAGGAAACAAGAAAAATTAAAAATGCAGAATTAAGAATTATAAATAAGAATGAGATTTTTAACGACGCGCTTCGCCATTTACATTTAATGAATTTAGATAATAGATAAGAAATAAGAGATAATAGATAATAAAAGGTGGTTCAACCGAACCACCTTTTATTCTGCATTTTTAATTCTGCATTTAACTTTCGCTGTTTGCGAAGGTCTTAAGTCCGCCTTTCACGATATGCGCGTCGAAGTCGAGGTCGTAGTAGATTTCGCCGTCTAGCTCTATCGGGGCGGAGGTTTTTACCTTTATGCTTTCGCACACGATATGGTGGGTGTACGGCTTGCCCATATGCTTGCCCTTGACAAACTTGGGCATGATGAGAAGCGTGGGGGTGCGCTTGGGCTTGGTCATTATAATAACGTCCATTTTTCCGTCGTCCGCGCGGCTTACGGGGGAGAGCTTGATGCCGCCGCCAAACTGCGTGCCGTTGCACACGCCCAGCATAATGCAGTCGTATTCCTTTGTTTCGCCGTTTATTTCCGCCTCCACATGATAAGGCTTAAAGTGCAAAAGACAGCGCAGCAACGACGCGGTGTAAGTAAGCTTGTTGTGGCTTTTTGCGGTCTTTAGCAGCACGTCTACGTCCATGCCCGTGCCGCCTACGTTAATACAACGTTTGTCGCCGACCTGAATATAGTCTAAGTCTCTCTCTTCGCCGCGCACAATGTTTTCTATCGCTTTTACGGGGTCAAGGCTTGTCACGCCCGTGCCGGTTGCAAAGTCGTTGCCGCGCCCCGCCGGAATAAAGCCCAACCGCGATTTTTCAAAGTCTATGCCGTTTAGCACCTCGTGAAACGTGCCGTCGCCGCCGAGCGCCACTATCACGGGCGAGCCGGCGGCGGAAAGCTCCTCTGCCAGTTGTTTGCCGTGCCCGGTGCGTTCGGTTATATGCACGTTGTAAGGTATACCGTGTTCGTCAAGATATTTTGTTGCGGCATTAAGGCACCTTTCGCCGTTGCCCTTGCCGCTTAGCTTGTTTGCTATAATATCCACGTCTTCTCCTTTAGTCTTCGCCGTCGTCGAGCGGTTTGATGAGCTCGGCGAGCTGTTCGTTAAGCTTGGAAATTTTTTGTTGAAGTCTGACGGCTCGGCGTATTCTGTCGCTATCGGTCGCGTCACTTTGCCGCTTTGTTTCCTTTGCGGCAGGTCTTGAAGAACGCACAGGGCGATACAAGTCCTTTGCCGCCTCGCGCCTTGTTCTCGGTGCGGCGGTCTCCCCGTCTTTTACCGTCTTGTGATCGTACGACAAACAGTCCACAAACATGGTAAACAGCGGCGTCACGTCATCTGTGGTAAAAGCCTTTTGTTCGGCAGACTTTATGACTGACGGTGCGGTGCGGTGATAGCCGAGAGAGAACCCCTTCATCTTGCAAAACATTAAAATAAATATGCGGACGGTAAACTCCGAGCAATATTCAAAGGGGTGCAGGATGATTAGCTCGCGCATATAATGTGAAAGATACCCGGCAAAATCGTCCTTGGCGGTGATAGGCGAGGGCTCGATGCCGTTCATTTTGGTTATTATCGATTTGACAGATCCGGGTATGTATTTGGGGTCGGTGTGCGCGTTTCCGTCCGTTTCCGCGTCGACGGTGCGCAGCCTCCCTGCGTCGTCGTGAATATCGCCTGCAATGCTCCTGTGCAACATATTCATTGAGACGGCGGTCGCAGGGTCGGGCAGACCCTTTTCCACGGCCTTTAGCGCGCGGAAAAAGTATATTAGCTTACACAATCTGTCGTAGGACGCACCCTTGTCCTGGGCGCGGGCGTGCTTGATCTTGGGCGCGAGGTACTTTTCCATATCCAGCTTTCCGAGCAGCATAAGTAGTCCGTCCGTTTCGGCGGAGGACGGCAGCTTGTAGCCGTCTGCCGAAATGGCAACCTTAACCGCGCGAAGTATTCTGTTCGCCTCGTACAATTCCATACCTAATATTATAACATGCCGTAGCAAATTTTGCAATGTTTTGTAAAAAAAATGTAGTTTATGTAAAATTTTAAATTTGTCCCGTATTTGTCTCACCAAACTATTGAAAAATCTTTTAAAACGGAGTAAAATATATGCGTAACACTTTAAAAAGCTTTACAACGTTCGGCATAGGCGGTCCGGCAAAGCGCATAGAAACTGCCGCGTCGCGCTCCGCCCTAATAGACTTGTCCGCCGAAGGTACGGTGCTTGGAAGAGGATCCAACATTCTGGCGTCCGACAGCGGCGTGGACGGCGTGATAGTAATCAACCGTTTTGAAAGGGTGTTGCGCTCGGGCAACTACGTTTACGCGGGGTCGGGCACAAGGCTAAGCGTCCTTTGCGGCGCGCTTTGTGAGCTCGGTCTATCCGGCATGGAGTGGGCGATAGGCATTCCGGGAACGGTGGGCGGCGCAGTCAGGATGAACGCAGGCG
This sequence comes from Clostridiales bacterium, assembly GCA_022508365.1. Lineage (GTDB taxonomy): Bacteria > Bacillota > Clostridia > Christensenellales > Pumilibacteraceae > Anaerocaecibacter. The sequence continues at coordinate 21,587 of JAFLVH010000005.1, forward strand.
CGTTTCTCGGTTGCATGTCGGACGTGGTGGAGCATGTCGAGATCGTGCGCGAGCATCGGGTAATGACGCTAAATAAATCGGAGATCGGGTTTGGATACAGGACTAGCGGCTTACTCCCCGGCGACACGGTGATAGGCGCAACGTTTAAGCTAACTCCGGACAGCCCGATTGCCGTCAGGCGGCGGTGCGATAGATACAACGTTTTGCGCAAAAACAGTCAGCCTGTCGGTAGGAGCGCAGGCTCTGTCTTTAAGAATCCGCCGCACGTATCCGTTGGCAAAATTCTGGACGAGGCAGGGCTCAAGGGTCTTAGGCGCGGCGGTGCGGTCATATCCGACAAGCACGCCAATATAATTGTCAACACTGGCGGAGCGACTGCGAAGGACGTATGCGCGCTGATAGAAGTGATGCGCGGCGTGCTTGAAGACAACGGCGTAGCGGCGCAAGAGGAAATCATTTATTTGGGAGATTTTTAAATGGCGTTTTTGGGCGATTATCACACCCATACACATTACAGCAGGCGTGGAGCTAAGCTTCACGCCGTGGGCAGTGTGCTGGAAAACGCGCTTGCGGCACAAAAGGCGGGGCTTAAGGAATTGGCGATAACCGACCACGGATACTGTCATTATTACGGCATTGACGGCGCCGCCGCTATGGACAAGCTTAAAACCGACTGCAAAAGCGCCGAGCAGATCACCGGCGTCAAGATTTACATGGGGCTTGAAAACAACCTCGATCCGCGCAGCGGAAAGGACGAAACGCTCCCGGCGCTTATGGAGTGCACGAGAGAAACGCTTGAAAAAATCGAAATTGTGCAGGGCGGATACCACGCGATGGTGGGTTTGCCCACAATGCTCAAGAATCTGATGTTTTGGACGCGGAACGTAATTTTTAAATTTTTGCCCGGGCGAAAAAAGCTTATCTGCCGCAACACGGCGGCGTACAAGCGCGCCATAGACGAGTATCCGATAGACTTTATCGGACACCTAAACCGCGGCATAATGGCTGATGCGGTGGAGGTGGCTAAGTATGCGCACAGTAAAGGCGTATATATAGAGCTCAACGGCAGGCATAAAAGTCTGTCCAAAAAGCAGATTAAGCAAATGGTGGAAGCCGGCGTGGAATTCATCTGCAATTCGGACGCGCACAATCCGGATTCCGTGGGAACTTTTCCGCTTGCCGAAAAGATGATTAAAAAGTATCATATTCCGTACGGCCTCATTGCCAACTGGGATAGGCTCCCGGATTTCCGTTCGCAAAACTTTGTTAATGCTCGCGAAAACAATAACGGGGGAAAGACAAATGGCTAACATGAGCGGATTGGAGATAAAGCGCGAAATAACCAAGGCCAACCCTCGCGGCGCGGAGTGCCGTGCGATGCTGTCCGGCTTTGTGCGCTCGTGCATGTCGCTGTCTGTTACCAAGAAGGACGGCGTGCAGCTAATACTCGATTGTCAGACCGATTTTGTGCGTGATTACATAGCCGTTGCTATGAAAAATATGCTTGACGTCTCATCGGCGGATAGCTCCGAGCTTGTGTATGCCAATCCCGAAAGCTTGCTTGCGGGACTTGACATAACGGTAAAGGGCGGAGGCTACGAAATCGCCGGTATACCCAATATGACAGAGGAAAACGAGTCGGCATACATTCGCGGCGTGTTTTTGGGCTGCGGCAGCTTTTCCGCGCATTACTCGGACGGCACGGACGGGCATAGGGGCGGCTATCATCTGGAATTTTCTGTGCTTAGCGAGAGCTTTGCGGACGAGCTAATAGACCTACTTAAAAGCCGCGAGGTGGTTATGCACAAGATGGAGCGTGCGGACAAGTATGTCGTGTACGCCAAGGATATAGAAAACATAAGCAACTGCTTGGCGCTTATGCGGCTGGGACGGCAGGTGGTCAAGCTAAATGACACTGCAGCGGCGCTTTCCATGCGGCGCGACGCAAACCGCAGAGCCAACTGCGACGACGCCAACACGACCAGGACGGCAAATGCCGCGGTGGACGTAATCAACGCGATACAGCTAATACAAAGCACTGTAGGGCTTGACACTCTTCCGCCCAAGCTGGTCGAGGCGGCGGACGCGCGACTGAACTCGCCCGAGGCGACGCTTTCGGATTTGGCTTTTGAGCTGGGCATATCCAAGTCCGGGCTCAAGCACAGGTTTGACAAAATAATAGAGATATCGGGACAATTGGCAAAAAACAATTAAGGATAGGTTAATAAAGTGGAAGAGAAAAGCTTAAAAGAATTTGCGCATTTACACGTTCATACGGAGTTTTCTTTGCTTGACGGAGCGGTCCGCACCGACAAGGTTTTTGCGTTGTGCGAGGAGAATAATATACCGGCAATTGCCATGACAGACCACGGCAATATGTACGGGGCGATAGAGTTTTTGAAGGCGGCGGTCAAGTACACAGACAAGGACGCGGATTTTTTAAAGTTTATGAAGGAGCGTCGTCCGTTTAAGGTGAAACCCATTATCGGCTGCGAGGTGTATATGACGGAGAATATGCACGTGCGCGAAAAGGGTTTAAACGGCGCGCCGCCCAAGCTCAACCATTTGGTGTTGCTGGCAAAAAACGAGGTCGGATATCACAACCTTGTAAAAATCGTGTCGGCAGGCTACACCGATGGCATGTACTACAAGCCGCGCGTGGACTTTGACCTCATAAAGGCGCACAGCGAGGGGCTTATAGTGTTGTCGGCGTGTCTTGCGGGCGTCATTCCGCAGGCTATACTCAACAATAATTTTGCGCTTGCCGACGAGTGGATAAAAAAGTTCAAGGCGGTGTTCGGCGAGGATTTTTATGTGGAAATACAAAACCACAATATTGCCGACCAAAAGAAGGTGCTTCCGCATTTATTGCGGCTTGCGCGTGAAAACGACGTCAAGGTTGTCGCCACCAACGACGCGCACTATCTGACCAAAGAAGACTCCAAGATGCAAAAGGTGCTTATGGCAATTTCCTTCCACAACGTGTTGGAGGACGACGACGTCAGCGGTGATATGTCGGGCACTATCTCTGACGATAAGTACTTTCCCACCGAGGAGTTTTACATCAAAAATTACGACGAGATGTACGAGGCGCTGCCGTACGAGGACGCTTTGTCCGTCACTCTAGAAATAGCCGACAAGTGCGACCCGTACTTTATCCGCAAGGAGCCGCTTTTGCCCGGCTACACGCCGCCTGACGGGCTATCAGGCGAGCAGTATCTTCGTAAGCTCACTTTCGACGGACTGAAGGTTCGTTACGGCGAGATCACAGACGAGATAAAAACACGCGCCGAATACGAGCTTGGCATAATAGAAAAGCTCAAGTTTGTCGACTACTTTCTTATAGTATGGGACTTTATCCACTATGCGGAGAGCAACGGTATTCCCGTAGGGCTCGGGCGTGGTAGCGGCGCAGGCAGTATCGTGGCGTATGCGACCGGCATAACCAAGATTGATCCGCTCAAATACAACCTCATTTTCGAGCGCTTCCTCAATCCCGAGCGCGTCAGCAATCCCGACTTTGATATAGACTTTTGCGTGGACCGACGCGGCGAGGTTATAGACTATGTAACGCGAAAGTACGGTGAAAACAACGTGTCGCAGATAGCCACGTTTGGCACAATGGCGACTAAGGCGGCTATAAAGGACGTGGGGCGCGTGTTTGACCTGCCGTTTTCCGAGGTCAACAACATAACCAAAATGATTCCGCGCGGCATGGAAAAGCTGCACATTAAGGACCTATTGGGCAGGGGCAAGGACAAAGAGGGCAATCCCATTCCCGGCGTTCCCGAGCTTATGGAGCTGTACGAAAACGATCCGCAGGCAAAAAAGGTGCTTGACATGGCGGAAAAAATAGAGGGCATGCCGCGCCAGATAGGCATGCACGCCGCCGGCGTCATAATATGCCGCGACCCGATTGCAGACCACGTTCCGCTTGCCAGGACCAACGAGGACGTGATTGTCACGCAGTACGATATGATCGTGGACGAGGAGCTGGGGCTTTTAAAAATGGACTTTTTGGGGCTTACCACGCTTACCGATATAAAAAAGGCCAGTGATTATATACGGCAGCAGCACGGCGTGGAAGTGGACTTTGTCAAGCTCGGTTACGACGATCCCAAGGTGTACGAGCTTATAGGCAGCGGCAACACCGAGGCGGTGTTCCAGCTGGAATCGGGCGGCATGAAAAACTTTATGCGAGAGCTGCAGCCGTCCAATCTTGAGGACGTAATAGCAGGTATTTCGCTTTATCGTCCCGGTCCCATGGACGCCATTCCCGACTTTATCAAAAACAAAAAGAACCCCGATAAAATCGTGTATATGCATCCGTCATTGCAGCCGATACTCAGCGTCACGTACGGCATAATCGTGTACCAGGAACAGGTTATGGACATTGTGCGCACGCTTGCAGGTTATTCCATGGGCGGCGCTGACGGCATCCGCAAAATGATGAGCAAAAAGAAGTTCAAGGAGATGGAAGCCGAACGCAAGGTGTTTATACACGGCGGCACCGATAAAAAGACGGGCTATAAAATTTGCGGTGCGGTGGCAAACGGAGTGCCTGCGGAATTGGCAAACGAGATTTACGACATGCTAATCAAGTTTGCAAGCTATGGCTTTAACAAATCTCACGCGGCGGCATACGCGCACGTTACGTACCAGACCGCGTATCTTAAACGTTATTATCCCGTCGAATATTTTACGGCGGTGCTGAACAACCGCATAACCAAGCTGGACGAGCTTACGCACTATCTTTCTTATATGAAGGAAGCTAAAATAGCCGTTCTGCCGCCCAATATAAATAAGTCGGGCGCTGAGTACAGCGTGGAGAACGGAAGCGTGCGCATAGGCATGGGCGCCATAAAGGGCGTGGGTGTGCCTGTGATAAACAAGATTGTAGAGGAGCGCGTTAAAAACGGCGAGTTCACCGACTTTGTGGAGTTTGTCAGACGCATGGCGGACGCCGACAGCGGCAAGACTCTACTAAACCGCAGAATGGTGGAATCGCTCATCTATGCCGGCGCGTTTGACTGCTTCGGAAAAAAGCGTTCGGTGCTTATTGCGGCATTCCCGGCGGTTATGGAGCAGGTGAATAAGGAGCGCGAGGCCAAGCTTAGCGGACAGATGTCGTTTTTTGACGTCGCGCCCGAAATCCGCACCGAGTTCAGGTATCCCGATGTGGACGAGTATTCGCCGTCCGAAAAGTATAAGCGCGAAAAAGAGGTTGCAGGCGTGTACCTGTCAGGACATCCCTTATCGGCGTATATAGATAAGCTAAAAGGCTTTGGCATAAACACGTCCATGCTCAATCCCGATTTGGAGGAATGTCCGCCGGACGGCACCAAGATCACCATAGGCGGTATGCTCACTTCCACCGTTAACAAAATGACCAAAAAGGGCAATCCCATGGGCACGGCGGTATTGGAGGATTTATACGGCACGGTGGAGGTGGTTGCGTTTAACAAGACGTACGAGCGCATTAAGCCGCTGTGGATAAAGGACACCGTTGTGGCAATCACCGGCACAATCAAGTCGGGCGACAGCGACGTGTCTATCTTTGTGGACGACATAAAACCGTTTGACGAGGCGGACGCCATGCCTGGCAAGATCTGCTGTTACTTCTCGCTGAAGGACGCTCAAGTGCTTGCCGAAATCCGCGAGATTGTGGAGGCGTACAAGGGCAGGGACATAATATACATTAAAAATACGGACGACGATAAGCTGTATAAGCTTAGCGACAGCTTCGATATAAATTCGCTGTCAAAAAGCGAGCTTTGCGCCGTCTTGGGCGGAGAAAACGTAAAAGAGCAGCGTCCGCAGCAGTAAAAAATCAAATAAAATTTTTATTATAAGATATTAAAAAAGTCTTTATTTTTGATTGTGGTTGTGGTATAATATACTGTAATATTTATTAGCAACATTTATAGCAACGTAAAAGGAGAGATTATGAAAAAAATAGCGGTTTTGACAAGCGGCGGCGACGCGCCCGGCATGAATGCGGCAATCCGCGCTGTGGTCAGGTACGGCATCGGCATGGGTATGGAGGTCATGGGCGTAGAGCGCGGTCTTCAGGGGCTTATTGACAATCTGTTCAAGCCGATGGGCATGCGCGACGTTTCGGACATTATTCACCGCGGCGGCACGGTGCTTAAAACCGCGCGCAGCCTGGAGTTCAAGACTGAAGAGGGACAGCAAAAGGCGATTAAAAATCTGCGCGCAAACGGCGTGGAAGGCATTATTGTCATAGGCGGCGACGGTTCGTTTATGGGCGCAAAGGCGCTTACCGACCGCGGTTTTCCGTCAATCGGCATTCCCGGCACGATAGACAACGACTTGGCGTACACCGATTACACGCTCGGCTTCGACACCGCGTGCAACACAATACTAGATGCCATCAACAAGATTCGCGACACAATGAGTTCGCACGAGCGCGTATCTATAATAGAGGTCATGGGAAGGAACTGCGGCGACCTCGCGCTTTACACCGGGCTTTGCGGCGGCGCGGAGGTGATTATCGTGCCCGAGCATCCGCTTAACATAGATCAGATTATAGACATACTGGGCGGCGGAATGAAGCACGGAAAGACCAGCGGAATAATAGTACTGGCAGAGGGCGCGGGGCATGCGGACGATCTTAAGGTTCAGCTTGCCGAGCGCACCGATATGGTGGTCAAGTCCACTCGGCTCGGTCACGTTCAGCGTGGCGGCAGCCCGTCCTGCCGCGACAGATACCTCGGCACATGCTTTGGCGTGCGCGCGGTTGAGCTACTTAAACAGGGCATAGGCAACCGTATCGTCGGCATCAAAAACCACGAGTTCTACGACATGGATATCGTTGAGGGCGTCGCCATGAAAAAGGAATTCGACATAGACCTTTACCAAAAGGCAATGATTGTCGGAAGGTAGAAGCAATCAAATTACAGGTTTTTTATTCGCATAAAAAAATATGCTTTGAAACGGTTCAAAGCATATTTTTGTTTTAATTGATAGGTTGTTTTACTCTTTTATGTAGCCGATATTTCTTTCATTGTTGGGATTGAACATTAAATTGCAAATCGCAGCAACAAAAGGGTAAATTCCGGAAGTGATTATTCCCCAGCCGAAATATCCGAGCGTCCTGGATGTATATCCGGCAGGCTTCAATGACGTATGATTGATGATGAAGCTTCCGATAAAGCCCAGGAAAAACGTGAGTAAAAATCTCACAAGATTGTTGTTATCGTCCATAGTTTTCTCCTTTGTGTTTGTTGTTAAAAAAAGTATATCACACAAGCCCGACTTTGTCAAATAAAATAATATAGTTGAAGCACGGAACTATGGCGCGAAAGAGTACGTGCGATTAAATTAGTCAAATATAAACGGGCGCTCGATACTTTGAACACCCGTTGTTTTATGTATAGTTTTTTCAGAAAGTAGCGGATTGTTTACCTATCACTCTACACTCTGAAATCTTAACTCGTTATGCTTTGCCTGCGCAGCCAAGCACATGAACAAGCTTATGACGTACGCATTCGGTAACGAGCGCTCTGCCGTCGCCAAGGTACTGACGAGGGTCGAAGTGGGCGGGGTTTTCGGCAAAGTGTTTGCGCACCGCCGCGGTAAAGGCAAGGCGAAGGTCGGAATCTACGTTTATCTTGCATACCGCCATGGACGAGGCTTTTCTAAGCATTTCCTCGGGAATGCCCTTTGCGCCGGGCATGGTGCCGCCGAAGTCGTTGACCATTTTTACATAGTCGGGGAGTACCGAGCTTGCGCCGTGAAGAACGATGGGGAATTTGGGAAGGAGTTTGGAAACCTTTTCCAAAATGTCGAAGCGAAGCTTGGCGTCGCCTTTGAACTTGAATGCACCGTGGCTTGTGCCTATCGCGATAGCGAGCGAGTCAACGCCGGTCTTTGCGACAAACTCCGCGGCCTCATCGGGATCGGTGTACAGCGCGTCGGATTCGGAAACCTTTACATTGTCCTCTACGCCTGCAAGACGACCGAGCTCGGCCTCTACAGTCACGCCGTGATCGTGAGCGTACTGCACCACTTGCGACGTGATTTTTATGTTTTCCGCAAGTGGGTGAGAGGACGCGTCTATCATGACGGAAGTAAATCCGTACTTAATGACTTCCACACAGAGATCGTAGGAATTGCCGTGATCGAGGTGCAAGCAGATGGGCAATCCCGAATCCTCCACGGCGGCCTGAACCATCTTTGTCAAGTATTTGGGGTTGGCATACTTGATGGCGCTTGAGGACACCTGAAGGATGAGGGGGGCATTTTCGGCTTTGCCTGCCTCGACTATACCCTGGATAGTCTCCATGTTGTTGATGTTGAATGCGCCAATGGCGTATCCGCCTTCATAAGCCTTTGCGAACATGTCTTTAGTGTTAACTAACGGCATAATGTGTTGATACCTCCAACATTCATTTTTACCATTATAGCACACTTCATAAGATTTGACTACTGTTTTATTGACTTTTTTTTCAAAAAGAATTACAATATTATGGGAGGATAAATTCAATGAAAGACGAAAGAATGACAAGGCTTGCTAACAACCTGGTAAATTATTCCATTGCGGCAAAAAAGGGCGACAAGGTGCTTATAGAGGCGTTTGACGTGCCGTACCCGCTTGTAAACGAGATTATCTCCGCGGTTTACGCCGCAGGCGCGCAGGCGTTTGTCACCAACATCGATACGCGCGTTCGGGCTAAACTGCTTAGCGGAGCGAGCGACGAACAGTTGAAACTGTGGAGCAAGCTGGACGCCGAAGTGATGAAAAATATGGACTGCTATATAGGTCTCCGCGGCGGAAACAACAGTTACGAAAATTCTATCGTGCCTGCCGATCGCATGGATAAATACATGAGCATTTATTCGCACCCGGTCCACCATGAAATTCGCGTAAAAAAGACGCGCTGGGTGGTGCTTAGATACCCGTCGCCGTCAATGGCGCAGCTTGCCGGCATGTCTACCGAGGCATTCGAGGACCATTACTTCAACGTATGCAACCTCGATTACGGCAAAATGGACAGAGCGATGGACGCGCTAAAAAACCTCATGGAAAAGACGGACAAAGTGCGCCTTGTCGCCAAGGACACCGATCTGACTTTTTCCATTAAAGGTATTCCGGCTGTTAAATGCTCGGGACACTGCAATATTCCGGACGGCGAGGTGTATACCGCGCCCGTAAAAAATTCCGTCAACGGCGTAATAACATACAATACTCCCACGGTTTATAACGGCTGCAAGTTCGATTATGTCAGGCTGACGTTTAAGGACGGAAAGATCGTAAAGGCGGAAAGCTCTAACACCGAAAAATCGGACGCGATTTTCAACACCGATGACGGCGCGCGTTATGTGGGCGAGTTTGCTATCGGCGTCAATCCGTATATTACGGATGCGATATGCGACATATTGTTTGACGAAAAGATTTCCGGCTCCATTCACTTTACGCCCGGCAGCTGCTACGATGACGCCTACAACGGAAATATCTCCGCAGTGCACTGGGATCTTGTTTTGCGTCAGACGCCCGACGTCGGCGGCGGAAAGATTTACTTTGACGACGTGCTCATCCGCGATGACGGCAGGTTTGTAATAAAAGAGCTGTTGGGGCTTAATCCCGAAAATTTAAAATAAACGGAGTATAGTAATGTTTGAACTTAAATACCAAATTACCGACGGCGATATACTTGCGGAAAACAAAAAGATAGCCATGTTCTACTTTTGTCTGTTCTTTATTGTAGCCGCGGTGGGGCTTGCCGTCGGCATTGTCGCCGTAGTGTTAGATCCGCAAAAGACGATATTCGTTTTGGGCATAATTATTTGTGTTTTTTCGGGGCTGTTGATGGCGATAGCGCTCTTTATGCTTGTCGCGCCCAAAAACCTTGTAGGTAGCGCCGTGGAAACGGGCGAAAGCGAGCGTAACGTTGTTATAGACAAAAACGGCATTACGGTGGACAGTAGCAATGTTTCCTCGTTTGCCGATATAACAAAGATTAAAAACAGAAAAACCTATCTTGCGGCGTATGTCGGCAAGGACAAGGTGTTTATAGTAAAAAACAGTATCACTTCCGGGCAAAGTTTTTCCGAGCTTTTATCGTACATGATGGAGCGGCAGGGGAAGCTTTTGTTGACTCCGCAGGATAGCGCGGATGTACAGTAAATTAATATCAAAATAATTGCGATTTTAGCTTGACGAAAGAAAATTAAAGGGATATAATACAAAGGTAAGCAAAAGCATATTGCTTAAATAATTATCAAGAAAAATTTTTTCGGAGGATTTTATGGCTAACGTAAAAAACGTTAAAGTTGCAATCAACGGCTTCGGACGTATCGGACGTCTTGCGTTCCGTCAGATGTTCGGCGCCAAAGGCTACGATGTTGTAGCAATCAACGACTTGACCAGCCCGGCGATGCTCGCTAACCTGCTCAAGTACGACACCGCGCAAAAGGGCTACTGCGGCACGATAGGCGAAAACCTTCACACCGTCACGTCCAAAGAGCCGATCTACGAAGAAGACGGCAAGACCGTTAAGGTTCCCGGTTCCATCACGGTGGACGGCAAGGAGATCACCATCTACGCCATGCCCAAAGCGCAGGATCTGCCTTGGGGCAAGCTCGGCGTTGACGTTGTGCTCGAGTGCACGGGCTTCTACTGCTCCAAGGAAAAGTCCATGGCGCACGTGACCGCCGGAGCCAAAAAGGTTGTTATTTCCGCGCCTGCGGGCAACGACCTTAAAACAATCGTTTACAGCGTAAACGAGAAGACGCTCACCAAGGAAGATCAAATCATTTCCGCGGCAAGCTGCACCACCAACTGCCTTGCGCCCATGGCAAAAGCGCTCAACGATTACGCGCCCATTCAGTCGGGTATCATGAGCACCATTCACGCCTACACCGGCGACCAAATGATTCTTGACGGTCCGCACCGCAAGGGCGATATGCGTCGTGCTCGTGCCGGCGCCGCCAACATCGTTCCCAACTCCACAGGCGCCGCCAAGGCAATCGGCTTGGTAATTCCCGAGCTTAACGGCAAGCTCATCGGTTCCGCTCAGCGCGTGCCCGTGACTACCGGCTCCACCACCATCCTTACCGCAGTTGTCAAGGGCAAGGACGTGACCAAGGAAGGCATCAACGCCGCCATGAAGGCCGCCGCTTCCGAGTCCTACGGCTACAACGAGGACCCCATCGTTTCGTCCGACGTAATCGGCATGCGCTACGGCTCGCTGTTTGACGCTACGCAGACCATGGTCAGCAAGGTGGGCGACGACCTTTACCAAGTGCAGGTTGTTGCATGGTACGACAACGAAAATTCCTACACCAGCCAGATGGTGCGCACAATCAAATACTTTGCAGAGCTTTAATCTTTACACAAAAACAAAAAACTCTCCGAAATTTCGGGGAGTTTTTTTGTTATCAAGTACTGTAATTATGACGCGAATATAGGCTTAAAGTCGAAATTTTGTTAAAATAATTCAAATTTTCTTTCTTTGAGTTGCTTTATAAAATTCGGTGTGATATAATATAACTATGAAAAAACTTCTTTCTTTTTTTGCAATAGCATTTACATGCATGTCACTTACCGCTTGCTCTCTTTTTGATTCGCAAGGCGGAGGCTCCGGCGGAAACAATAGCGGCACAGGTGGAGGTATCGGCGATACAGGTACCGGCGACACAGGCACCGGCAATACCGGCACAGGCGGTCAGGATGAAGGTGCTAAACCCGGCCCCGGAATAACCGATGAGCCGGAGATTCCGAGCGATCCGGTAGAGCCGGGGGAAGTGGCAATAACGTTTGACACCGGCAGCGGTGCATTCGGCAGCGGACAGACTTCTGTCACGCTCAAGCCTGGCAGTGACGGCAAGGTTACGTTTAGCGAGCTTCCTTGGCGTGACGGCTATGCGTTTACCGGATGGTACAACGGCACGGTCAAATTCGACCCGAACACGGCGTATACCACGGCACAGACCTTTACCGCCAAATACAATTACGGCGGCGACGACGTGGTGTACACCAATCTGTTCAATGAAAATTCCACCGTGTCCATAAGCATAAACATGTCTGACAGCGAGTGGAAAAAGCTGGACGCGGATAAAGACAGATATACAAAGTCGCCCATATACCGTTATGCCGACAACGTGGTTATAAGCATTAACAGCGGCAGCGGCACGCTTAACTATTACTACGAGGGCGTGGGCGTGCGCATGAAGGGCAACACCTCGCGGCATCATTTTTACAACAACGACGGATTTTACGCTGCTATTCACATGAAGCTGTCGTTTAAGCAAACGTTTGACGACACCGCAGACGGATACACTCAAAGCGAGCTTGTCGACTGGACTAACAAAAAGACGGAAAGAAAATTCCGCAAAAACCGCACCTTGGGCGGCATGGATAAAATTGATATCAAGTACAATTCCACACAGGACGAAACGTATATACGCGAATTGTACGCGATGAAGCTTTTCCGCGACAACGGCGTGTATGCGCCCAATGTTACGCTGGGCAACGTATCCGCACTCAACAAAAACAACAATATGATAAACATCGGCGTGTACCGCATTCACGAGTCTGTCGACGAGCAGTTTATTTTGCGTCGCGGCATCGATGAAGAAGTAGGCGACCTGTACAAATGCACTTGGGGCGACGGCAGCAGCGGCGCATATTTGACCGATTGGAATTTGGACAATATTGTGGGCGTAAACGATGAGCTTAACAATAGGCTTTATACTTACGATAAAAAGACAAACAAAAAGAACAATGATTTTTCGTCGATTAAGAACTTTATACGCTCGATAGGCAGCAGCGATGCAAGCGCGCTGGGTAATTATATAGACACAGACCTCTTTGCCAAATTCGAGGCGATAAATTACATACTCGGCAATCCCGACTGCATTCGCAATCACGCAAATAACTATTATATTTACTTCCGCAAGTCCGACAACAAGGCAATAATAATCCCTTACGATTACGACAGATGCCTGGGCTCGAGAGAGTGGGACAATTATTACGGAATGGCGGGAGACGAGATAACGCCGTATACTCGCAGAACAACGCTTGACAACGGTCTTAACAATCCGTTGTACCTCAAGCTTATTGTAAAGGGCGCGCCCACAGGCAGCGGTTCGGTGCTTATGAAGTACCGCACAAATCTTCTTTCCATGGCGGATTCGGATATGCTAAAGGCAAGCACGTTCAACGCATTAAAGGACAAGTACAAGTCGCGTTACGGAAAATACACAAGCGGCGCGATAGGCGGCAATGCCGGCAACAATCTTGAATGGGAAAACAGAGTGTATTTTAACAACGGGCAGCAGAACATGAGTTTCAGCGACTATGTAAGTGCAAAAATCAGAGTGCTCAAAGCCAATATCGACAATTACCGTGAATAATAAAGAGAACAAACAGGCGACAGGCATGGAAGCTTGTCGCTTTTTTGTCTTAAAAAAAAGTTGACAATCGCGCATGTTGAGCGTATAATTATTTTGCAAGTACTAAAGGGTTTTAAGAGGCTTTATCATGATTTGTCCGCAGTGCGGCTATGACATGGGAAATAAAAATAAATGCCTTAGGTGCGGCTACGAGGTAAAAACGCTTACTGTCGTGACGGAAAGCGAAAAGCAAAAGCGCGAGGAAAAGCAAAAGGAAGAGGACGATACAATAGTTATCGACCCTATGAATGTATTTTTGACTCATCCGTACGGCTACGAGGACGACTTCGGCACAGGCTACGGCGCGCCGATTGACGATCCGTTTGTTTCCATAATTGACAGCCTGTTCGGCGGAGATCCGTTTGCGGATCTACTCGGTGGGTTGTTCGGCTTTGGCTCGCCACGCCGCCACGTGGTTCATGAAGAGCCTCCGCCGCGCAAAAAGAAAAAACAAGGTCCTATAATCGTTGTGGACGATATAGAGATTATAGATCCCAACAAGGAAGAAGAGCCCGAGGAAGAGGAGCCGCAGGACGACAATCCAACCGACAATACGGATACAAAAAAGAATTTCTTCAACCGTAACAAAAACAAAAAGTAATATTACTAAAGAATTCGAGCGCACTATTTTGCGCTCGAATTTTTAAAATCAGATTAGAATTGTATAAAAATTTTCTTAAATACCTTGACAAAGCAATAATCACGTAGTATAAATACAAAGCCTTAGCAATAATATATAGTTTTTAGTAAGGAGGAGAAGAATATGCAAAGTAATAATGCCGAACAAATGAAAATTGTAATGCCCGTTCCGCAGGAGAGTTCGCTTTTATCCGAGGAGGAGGAGCTGGAGCTTTGTAAGCGTGCCGCAGGTGGTGACGAAAGCGCCAAGGAAAAACTTATTTATTGTAATCAGCGGCTTGTTGCAATGATCGCGTTTAAGTACGTAGGCGTGTGCCACGGACTTGACTTTGACGATCTTAAGCAGGCGGGCAATATAGGACTAATGCAGGCGGTTAAGCTGTTTGACTATACCAAAGGTTTTAGGTTTTCAACTTATGCGGTATGGTGGATTCGGCAGGCGATAACGCGCGAAATTTCCGACAAGGACAGGACGATAAGGATCCCCGTGCATGTCAACGAGCAGATCATAAAAATACGCAAGGCCGCCGCAAAAATAGAACAGGAAACAGGAAATACGGCGTCCGCCGCCGAGATTGCCGCGGCGGTGGATATTCCGTTGGAAAAGGTGGAGGACTTGTGGGATTTGGCATGGGGCACTCCCGTAGTTTCGCTTGACAAACCTGTTGGCGACGACGGCGATATCACTATAGAAAGCTTTTTGGCTGACGAGGAAAACACGCCGCAAAAGGATTCGGACGCCGAGCAAATAAAAAGCCAGGTGGCAGCGGCGGTTGCGCTTTTGCCGCCGCGCGAGCAAGCTGTAATAAAAATGCGGTTTGGACTTACGGACGGCATTCCGCACACGCTGGAGGAGATAGGCGAACGGTACGGCGTCACTCGCGAGCGCGTTAGGCAGATACTTTGTAAGGCCATCCGCAAGCTCAGCAGTCCAAAGATAAAAGCGCTTCTTAAAGAGCTTAGATAATTCGGAATTACTGTTTATAATGTATTTATATTTTTGTTTGTTGAGCTGTTGACGGTCAACGCCGATTATGATATAATGGCACTGTAAACATTATTGATTGCAATACAGGAGATGAAATGGCAATAATAAGTTGTCCGGAATGCGGACAAAAAATTTCGGACAAAGCGGAAAAATGCGTGCATTGCGGAGCCGAAGTTAATGTAAAGTTTTCTGTTGCAGATTTATCGAGGCTTAACACTGCCAACGAGGAAGAGTCCGAGCCTGTTGCGCCTAAATCCGACATAGATTATTCCCAAAGGTTTTTGGACGAAACGCCGCAGATAAAGAAATTTTTAGGCAAGATGTCCAAAGCAGAGACTATCTATAAAAAGATTAGATACATAATATGGCTGATATGGGAAATACCGTTTGCCATAATGATTATTAAGTTCAATAAGGACGGAGATTCCTTTATGGGTTTTGCTCTGCCGTTTATGTTTGCGCTGATGGCATTGGCAGCGGTGCTGATACTTAATGCCTGGTTTGAATATTATCCGGAGCGAAAATACATAAATGCATGTATTAGGTGGCTGCAAGAGGGCGGTTATGACGTTGCGGATTATATAAATAACGAATATAATGCGTATATGAAGCTTGGCGATATGGACGCGCTTACATCGTTGTTGAATTTTACATCCGGCTGGTATTATCTGCATCATCCTGAGGACAGAAAAAGATCGCGCAATCACATAATTATCAGGTCTGCAATAGGTGGATTGGCGATGCTGTTTATGGTTTTTGTGATCCCTTTTGTTGCAGCGGGCGCAATTATGGATATGGTAGCTGTGTCGACGATGGTGACTTGCATAGTGATTTTGGCGGCGTTGATGGTGGTGTACTTTGTTACATATATAGTTTTGATTGGCGCTGACTACAAGCGTGTTCGTTCAGTCTATAAAGATTAGTAAAAATTTAAAAATACAGGAGATAAAATGAACAATGTTAATTGTCCCGAATGCGGTTTCGGTCTGACAGAAGCGCGCGACGTGTGCCCGGAATGCGGCTGTCCGTTAAGCAAAGAGCTTTTTTCAAGCAAAGATAAAGCGGATTCCGGCGAGGGATTGCAAGCTGAAGTCAATAACAACGGTTGCATAGCGACCTGGCGTAAACACTGTAAAGATAAAGCTGCGCCTGTCGTGTACTTTAACAGATTGGATTCGGGGTTCGGCTGGGTAGCAATCGCCTTCACCGTGTTTGTTATCATTTATCTTATCGCAAACGGCATCGCGCTCAATTCCAACGAAAAGCTTTACAGCCTGTTTCAGCAATTGGGATTGACGTTTGCAATAATCATAATAGTCTTTTTCTGTCTGGAAAGCATTTGCGCGACAATAGCGCATTGCTTGGAGGTTAAGCGCGCCACGCACTGGCTGGTATCCAATGATTTGTCTACGTCGGACTGTTTGGAGCTAAAGTCCTACGGAAAGACAAAAAAGGAGTCTGCTTCCTTTTCAGTTCATAATATAGATGTTGCGTATTGCGGTGCGCATCCGACGGAAGTTGGAAAATCGATTGCCCGTTCAGTAGGGAAGTGCGTGCTGTATGTTGTTTGCACAGTGGTGTTTGGGTTATTTGCGCTACCTGTCGTAGGACAATTTATTCTCGACGAAAAAAATATATACATATTTGCAGGTTTCTTTGCCGGAGCACTGGCAGTCGAGTTTTTACACTGGGCGATTAAGCGCATTATAGATAAAAGCCTCTATAAAAAAGTCGACGAATGGAAAGCAAAAAAATAGTAGAGTAACATAAATATTAATATATTAATCCAACACAAAATCCCCATTCATGCTGAATGGGGATTTTGTTGTTTGCTTATATTAATTTGGAATTAGTCTTTTTTCGCTCTTTGTTTGTAGCCTTCAAGGCGGTCTTTGGCTTCCGCTTCGGCTTGCTCAAACAGCTTTTGCGCGATTTCCGGCTTGGCCTTGGCGAGCGACTTGTATCTTGTTTCGCCTGCGATAAACTCTTGATAGCTGCCGGTGGGATCCTTGCTGTCCAGGATAAACGGATTTTCGCCCTTGTCCTTGAGCTCGGGGTTGAAGCGGTACAGCTGCCAGTAGCCGGCCTTTACCGCCTTGTCCTCTTCCGCCATTCCCTTGCTCATATCGATACCGTGGTTAATGCAGGTTGCGTAAGCGATAATCAGCGAAGGGCCGGGATAAGCTTCGGCCTCGGCAATTGCCTTGAGCACCTGGTTCTTATCCGCGCCCATAGCGACCTGCGCCACATATACATAGCCATAAGTCATGGCCATTGCGCCGAGGTCCTTCTTCTTTGTGCGCTTGCCGCCTGCGGCAAACTTGGCAACCGAGCCGGTAGGGGTGGCTTTGCTGGACTGACCGCCGGTATTGGAATAAACCTCGGTGTCAACGACAAGCACGTTTACATCCTCGCCGGAGGCAAGCACGTGATCGAGACCGCCGTAGCCGATATCGTACGCCCAACCGTCGCCGCCGAAAATCCAAACGGATTTTTTGACGAGGCAGTCTTTGTCGTCGAGGATTTCTTTTACGAGCGCGGACTTTTGAGCGTCGAGGTTATGCGCGCCTTCAAGCGCCGCAACAAGCGCCGCCGCGGCCTTTTTGCTGCCCTCGGCGTCGTTCATGTTTTCTATCCAGTCGTTGCATGCCTTGGCGCAATGCTCGCAGCCCATAGCGGCAAGAGCGACAACCTTGTCCTTAAGCGCTTCTCTTCTTGCCTTGTATGCAAGATGCATGCCGTAGCCGTATTCCGCGTTGTCCTCGAACAAGCTGTTTGCCCATGCCGGACCGTGACCCTGCGCGTTCTTTGCGTAAGGGCAGGTGGGGGCGGAGCCGCCGTAGATGGACGAGCAGCCCGTTGCGTTGGCAATAACCATGCGGTCGCCGAAGAGCTGAGTGATAAGCTTGATATACGGAGTTTCGCCGCAACCCGCGCACGCGCCGGAGAATTCGAACAAAGGCTGTTTGAACTGGCTGCCGATGACGGTAGTGGGGCTTACCATGTCCGCAACGTCCGCGTAGGGGATGGTTTCGGTGTAAGCGTAGTTTTTGTTTTCCGCGTCGATAACGTCCTCAAGCGGCTTCATGATAAGAGCCTTCTCTTTGGCAGGGCAGATGTTTGCGCACGATCCGCAGCCTGTGCAGTCAAGCGGCGAAAGCTGCATGCGATATTGATAGCCTGCCGTCTTGAGCTTGGGATTTTTGGGTGCGACTGCGTTGTAAGTTGCAGGCGCCGATTTTGCCTGTTCCGCAGTGGTCAGCACGGGGCGCAAGCACGCGTGCGGGCAAACAAGCGAGCACTGATTGCATTGTATGCAGTTGTCCGCAAGCCATACGGGAACGGTGGGCGCAATGCCGCGTTTTTCGTACTTGGTGGTAGCGGTGGGAACAGTGCCGTCGGGTGCAAACGCCGATACGGGAAGCTTGTCGCCTTCCTGGCGGAGAATGGGATTGACGACGTCGCGGAAGTATTCGTCACCGTCGACTTCTGCGGCTGTTGCGCCTGTTGTTGCGTTAGCCCACGATGCGGGAACCTTAACTTCCACAAGACCTGCAATGGCGTTGTCAACGCACGCGTAGTTCATGTTGACTACGTCGTCGCCCTTTTTGCCGTACGCCTTTTTGATCATCTGTTTCATGTAGCCCTCGGCTTCCTCGTAGGGGATGATGCCGGCAAGCTTGAAGAACGCGGCTTGGCAAACGGTGTTAACGCCCTTGCGCGCACCGATTTCGTTGACTATCTTAAGCGCGTCAATCGTGTACAGCTTTATATGCTTTTTGGCGATAGTGCGCTTCATCTCAGCGGGAAGCTCGGCATCCAGCTGCTCGGGCGTCCAGTGGCAGTTAAGAAGGAACACGCCGCCGTCTTTTATGTCGTCCACCATGTTGTAGTGTGTGACGTAGGACGGGTTGTGGCATGCGACAAAGTCCGCCTGGTCTATAAGGTACGTGCTCTTTATGGGCACGTCGCCGAAACGAAGGTGCGATATCGTAAGACCACCCGACTTTTTGGAATCGTAGAAGAAGTAGCCTTGCGCGTACTTGTCGGTGTGATCGCCTATAATCTTGATTGAGTTTTTGTTGGCGCCTACAGTGCCGTCGCTGCCAAGGCCGTAGAACTTGCAACGGATGGTTCCGGCGGGGGAGGCGTTGATAAACTCGGAGCAGTCAAGCGAGGTGCCTGTTACGTCGTCGTTGATACCGACGGTAAAATGATTTTTGGGCGTCTCTGCGGCGAGGTTGTTGTACACCGCGTTAATCATGGTAGGATTGAACTCCTTGGAACCCAAGCCGTATCTGCCGCCGATGACCTTGATTCTGGTCTTGCCTGCCTCGGCAAGCGCAGTGCAAACGTCAAGGTACAACGGTTCGCCGAGCGAACCCGGTTCCTTGGTGCGGTCGAGTACCGCAATGCGCTTGACCGACTTGGGAAGCGCCTTGATAAAGTGCTCGACAGAGAACGGACGGTAAAGGCGGACTTTAAGGAGACCGACTTTTTTGCCCTGTGCGGCAAGGTAGTCAACCGTTTCCTCAACAGCCTCGCAGCCGGAACCCATCATTATGATGACGTCCTCGGCCTTTTTGTCGCCGTAGTACTGGAACAGCTTATATTCTCTTCCGGTAAGCTTTTTAACTTCGTCCATCATAGCCTGAACAATTTCGGGCGTGGCGTCGTAGTATTTGTTGGCGGCTTCGCGGTTTTGGAAGTAGATATCCGCGTTTTGCGCCGTGCCGCGCTGTACGGGATGCTCGGGATTGAGCGCGCGCGATTTAAACTCGCGAATGGCTTCCATGCAGCCCGTCTTTTCGGCTATGCGCTTCATCTCGTCGTATTCGATGCCGTCGATTTTGTCAATCTCGTGGCTGGTGCGGAAACCGTCAAAGAAGTGCAGGAAGGGCACCTTGGATTTGAGCGTGGAAAGGTGGGCGACCAATGCCAAATCCATCGCTTCCTGAACGGAGTTGGACGCAATCATGGCAAAGCCGGTCTGGCGGCAAGCCATAACGTCCGAGTGATCGCCGAATATGTTAAGCGCGTGTGCGGCAAGTGCGCGTGCGCTTACGTGGAAAACCGAGGGCAAAAGCTCGCCGGAAATCTTGTACATATTGGGAATCATTAGCAATAGACCCTGCGACGCGGTGTACGTTGTGGTGAGAGCGCCTGCCGCAAGCGAGCCGTGTACCGCGCCTGCTGCGCCGCCTTCGGACTGCATTTCCGCAATGCGGAGCTCCTGTCCGAACATGTTTTTGCGTCCGGCGGTAGCCCATTCGTCCGCGTACTCCG
The DNA here is from genome assembly GCA_022508365.1 of Clostridiales bacterium. Lineage (GTDB taxonomy): Bacteria > Bacillota > Clostridia > Christensenellales > Pumilibacteraceae > Anaerocaecibacter. Next base: position 41,919 of record JAFLVH010000005.1, read on the forward strand.
CCATAGGCGAGGACGGCGTAATGGGGTAGATAGCTGCGACTTCCGAGAAGGCATACGCTACATGCGATGCAGCGGTATTGCCGTCGATTGTCATCTTTACCATAAAAACCTCCAAAGTATATTATAACAAAATTATGTAGTATCGGGGCGGCAAAATTACGCCGCCGCTTTCAACCTTATTAATTATATAACTTGGTGGAATTAAAGTCAAGATAAAAGCACTACTTTTAGCAAATCGATTGACACAAAACACAACTTGTTGTAAAATTACTTTCGGAAGATTCGGAGCGCTATGAACAAACAAATGACTGAAAACGAAATATTTCGGCTCGGCAAGAGGATAGGGTTTGACTATTCTGCTGCGGAGTTAACCGATCTATCGGCGCATATTAATAAACAGCTATTATCCTTTGACGCGCTTAACGACGTGGACACGGACGGCGTTGATCCCACGTTCGATCTTGACGGCAAGGGCAGATTTAAGGTGGAAAGGAGGGGCGAATGAACGAAATCGATTTGTCATCCGCTCTTTCTCTTGCGGAAAAAATAAACAATAGGGAGCTTTCTGCCGTTGCCGCTGTCGAAGCGTGTCTGGAAAGCATACGTAAAACCGAAGATTTAAACAACTTTATCACGGTGTGCGAGCATGAAGCGCTTGAGGCGGCTAAGCGCGTTGACAGCGACATTAAAAACGGCAAGCGCTTTTTGCTTGCCGGTGTTCCTATAGCCGTTAAGGACAATATTCGTACCAAGGGAATAAAAACCACCTGCGCGTCTGAATTACTGTCCGATTTTGTGCCGGACTATGATGCGGAAGTGATTTTGCGGCTTAAAGCTGCGGGCGCGGTAATCATTGGCAAAACCAACATGGACGAGTTTGCGTTCGGCAGCGCCAACGAGTATTCGGCTTACGGCGTCGTCAAAAACGCTTATGACAGAACAAGAGTTGCAGGCGGCAGCTCGGGCGGCTCTGCAAACGCGGTGTCGGCTGTGCTTCCGCTTTCTATCGGCACGGATACCGGCGGTTCGGTGCGTCAGCCTGCGGCTTTTTGCGGCGTGGTGGGACTAAAGCCGACGTTCGGCGCGATAGACGGCAGGGGCGTTATCGGCTTATGTCCGTCCATGGAGCAGGTGGGCACGTTCTCTAATAGCTGCGACGACGCGGCGATATTGTTCTCTGTATTGTCGGGAAGAACGCCGCACAACCTTGACGGAAAAATAAATGGAAAGACAATAGGCATAGCCAAAGAGTTTTTGCAAGCGGAAATGACCGAAGCCGTAAGAAACGCGCTTTCTCTTGCGGCGGAAAGACTGGAAGAAAAAGGCGCAAAGGTGGTGGAGGTGTCCGTGCCGTCATTTGCTTTTGGGCTTGCGACATATCACGTGCTGTCGTCTGCGGAGGCTGTAAATTCCTTCCAAGGCATAATAAAGGAGCGTCCGCAAACAGAGCTGTTGGGCGGCGAAGTAAAGCGGAGAATGCTATCCGGTGCGGTTGTGCTAAGCGGCGACAACTACGACAATCTTTACATAAAGGCGGCTAAGGTGCGCACTGTGATTACGCGCGATTACGAGTGTGCGCTTAGTAGCTGCGACGCGCTGCTATGCCCGACTACCGCGAGCGCGGCGACAAAAATCGGCGAAGTAACCGATCCGCAAAAGGGGCATAGATCGGACAGCTTTCTCGCGCCGGTAAGCCTTGCAGGACTGCCTGCGGTAAGCGTTCCGTTCGGTGCGGATAATTCTCTTCCGCTTGGCGTCCAGATAATCGGAAAGCGCAATGCCGAGTATGAAATATTGAATATAGGAAAAGCGCTGTCCGCCATGTAAATCCGGCGGATTTTTCTTTTGCGCTTTGCTCGCATAATATCTTGCCTTTTTCAGCACAATAAAGTTATGGAAGCGGCACAAAAAATTCTTGATAAGTTTTCTACGCCCGACATTGTGTTTGTGCACGAACTAAAGTGCGGAAAGACGTCGGGCGCGCTCATTGTTCATCACGATTTATCCAATGCGACCGCTGCAAGAGCGGTCATTTACGCATTGGAGCATTGTGCCGAAAAGCTGGAAAAGTTGGAGGACTTTTGCAGGTATGCTCTCCTCGAATACGACGTAATAGTCACCACAGACATAGCCGACTGCACAAACAAGCTGCTTAGCGGCGATATGCTGCTGTGCATTGAGGGCGAGGATCGTTACGTCATTATCGATGCGCGCATGTACACGACGCGCGGCATAACCGAGCCGCCCACCGAAACGGTTATGCGCGGACCGCGCGAAGGCTTTATAGAGGACCTAAAGACAAATCTGTCGTTATTGGAGCGGCGGCTTAAAACGCCGGACTTTGCCGTGGAGCACATGGAGATAGGCAGGCGAAGCAATACGTCCGTTGCGCTGTGCTATATAAGCTCTATCGCCGATCAAAAGGTGATAAAAAACGTCAAAAAGCGGCTTAGCAAAATTGATATAGACGGCATTACGGACAGCCACTATCTGGTGCATTATATTGAGGAAAAACCGCTGTCGCTGTTCAATCAGGTCGGCATAAGCGAAAAGCCTGACATAGTGGCGGCAAAGCTACTCGAGGGGCGTGTGGCGATAATTGTGGACGGCACGCCAATGGTGGTGACGGTGCCGTTTGTTCTGGTGGAAGAATTCCAGTCGGGCGAGGATTATTACCAGCGCTCCGCTTACGGCACGTTTATAAGGCTTTTAAGATACGCTGGGCTTATCCTTGCGCTGCTTCTGCCCGGACTGTACGTTGCGCTGCAAAACTTCCACTACGCGCTGATCCCGGTGCGGTTTATGGTTACGCTTATGACGGCGATTAAGGGTCTGCCGCTCTCGCCGCTTGCCGAAATGGTGTTTGTTATACTGCTGTTTGAAATTATAAGGGAGGCGAGCGTGCGCATGCCGCGCGCGGTCGGTATGGCAATGAGCATTGTGGGGGCATTGGTGCTGGGCGAGACGGCTGTAAACGCCGGGATAATAAGCTCGCCGGCGGTTATGGTGACGGCGTTAAGCTCGATTGCGCTTTTTACCGTGCCGTCCATGATAGGCCCGATGAGCGTGTTAAGAATAGCTTTCACCGTTATCGGCGGGCTTTGCGGACTGTTCGGGCTTATTCTTGCAGTGCTGTTTACTCTGCATTATGTCTGTTCGCTCAACGCGTACGATGCGCCGTACCTTGCGCCGTTTGCGCCGCTTGTGTATTCCGACTTTAAGGACGCGATAGAAAGAGGCCCTATTTCCGCAATGAAAAAACGGCCGAGGAGCATACCTAACAGCAACCCGACTAGGCAGGCTTAAGGGTGCGGCGCAAAACTAAGCGCTTACATATGAATTCCGCAACACAACAACAGAGCAATACCCAATTCGATAGTGAAGCCACACAAAACGCAGGCGCCACAAATACTCGCGAAACCAAACAGACTACAGGCAAGCAGCTTGTCGCCATAATATTTATCCTTGCCATGGCGACAAAGATGTTTTTGCTGCCGATATTTCTCATACAAGCGACGGGACGGGATGGATATATCATACTTTCGGTGTACGGCGCGTTCGATCTTATTACGCTCATTCCCATGCTGATAGCGATACGTATATGCGACGTGGATATATTTGAACTGCTATCGTCCGTGTTGGGCAGGGTGGGCGCAAAAATCGCTGTGGTTTTTATTTGGCTGTTTTTGCTGTTTAAATTGAATACTGCCGTTTCCGAAATACTCACGTTTTACGGCACAAATGTTTTAAGCGATTTTAATACGTCCATGATGCTGATTGTTCTGCTTGCGTTTTTGGCGGCGACGGGCGCGCACACTCTTAGGGCATTAAGCAGGCTTAACGAAATTTTGGTGCCGGTGATTGTGCTGTGCCTTGCCGTGCTTGTCGCTATAGTCATAATGACGGGGTTTGACCTGTGCAACATTTTTCCTGCGGTTGCGGACAAAAAAGGCTTTTCGGACGCGCTGGTAAAACACCCTGCCTGGGTGGGGGATTTTACACCGCTTTTGCTGTTTATCGGCAGGACAAAAACAAAAAAGCATACCTGGTGCTTTGCCGCCGGGTCGGGCGTTATCGGGACGACGGTAGCCGTGTTCTTTGCGATTGCGCTGTCGGCGGCGTTCGGCAATGTGCCAACGTATGTGGACGCTTCCACCAACATTTCCAATATACTCCAGTTTTCGGTGGGAAACGTGTACGGAAGACTGGACATGTTTTCGTCCATCTTATGGAGTGTGTCGGTGTTTATAGAGGCGGCGCTGTTCTTTTACGCAACATGTAGGTGCGCGTCGTTTGTAGTCGGCAAACCCGCACATCTTGTTATCTCGCTGTGTACGTGCGTCATAGTGTACGTGGTGCAGGTTTTTGCGCTGACAGACCCGATGATTTTTTCTGTAGCTGTCACGTCCAAGCTTTGCGCGATTGCAACGCCTATTCTTGCGGCGGTGTTGCCGCTGTTAGCGCTTGTTTGCGCAGTAGTATATAATACAAAGCACAAAAAACCGAGCGCGGAGGAGGAGCAAAATGCAGGCGAGTAAAAAGCTTTTGATATACAAGGTGCTGCTGTTTGTGTTTGCCTTTTTTATAGCGTTTTTGCCGTCCACTACGCTCAGAAACAAGGAGGTTAACAGCCGCGTGATTGTGGGCATTTTGGGACTGGACGGCGGCGATAAAATAAGCATAACCGCCCAGTACGTAATGCCAACGGAGGCGCAGGGCACAACCGGCAAGGATACCGTGACGGTGGAAGGCGAAACATTGGATGCGGCGGCGGAGGCGCTTAACACCGCGCTCGGACGGCGCGTGGAGCTTGGGCACTGCTCCATGGTGATAGTGGGCAGCGAAACTAAACCCGAGCAGCTGGGCTCGCTATTAAGTGCAACCGACGTTACCGCCGACGTGTGGATGGCGGCGGCGGAAGGCAAAGCCAAGGACTTGATCGGCGATCTTACCGACTTTATGAAAAAGACCGGGGCTACCGACGCAGACTTTATCGCGTACAGCGCGCGAAAAGCGCACATAGCCACAAACACGCTTTTAGGCTTTTTATCCGACATCAACAGCGCGTCCAAAACCGCGTATATTCCGCTTGTGGAAATGCAGACCGAGCCTAAAGAGGAAGGCGGAGGCGGCGGCTCGGGAGATAGTTCGGGCGGCGGCTCGGGCGGAAGTCAACAAGGCGGTGGCGGACAAAGCGGCGGAGAGAAAAAGGAAGAGCAAAAGGGCATGAAGGTGGAAAAGCTTGCCGTGTACGGAGAAAAGGGGCGAGTTTGCGTATTGGACTCCACTTCCGCGCGCGGCGTGGCGTGGGTGAGTGCGCCGGTGGAAAAGGGTACGGTGTGTTCGGACGTTGAGTTTGAGGGCGAAACGATAAAGGGCGTATGCGGCAGGCTTCTTAAAAAGCGGACGTCGGTAAAAGTTGACGCAAAAAACAACGTTGCCACAATCAAGGTCAAGGCGTATATCGAACCGCACGGCGACAAGTTTAACAGGCTGTACGCGACAAACAGCAAAAAGGCGGACGAGGCGCTTGTAAAAGGTTATACCGAAAAGATAAGGCGCGAGGTGGAAAGCGCATACCGCGACTGCCTGGCGGCAAACGTCGATCCGATGTTCATAGGCAGGGAGGCGTTCCGCTATCATCCAGATTTCTATAAAAACGAGTATAATTACCAAAGCATCGAAGTAAAGTATGACATAGAAATTGCGTTAAAGTAAAGAATAATTTTTGATTTGCAGCTTGATATTGACATAGTGTTCACGTTATGATATACTTCCATTAACCATTTGGGAGCGTGTTAACATGGCGGAAAATATCATGAAAAAAGCAAAATCCAAATTGCCTTTAATCATATTGGTTATTACGGCAATATGTGTCTGTTTTGCTTTGATAGGCTGCAACAATGATAATACGCTTGACGACGTGACAAACGTCGCGCGGGATAAGTTCGGTTGCACTAAAATTCTGTGGTTGAATCTCGCTTCGTATGATAATAACGTCGGCGGCTGTGATGTACCTATGGAAGGCGGGTACTATGCTATAGGTTTGGACAAGGACGGAAACGAGGTGTACATTGTCGTGCCTAAGTGTAAGTCCGATAAAATTAAAGCTGCGACGTTTGCTTGGCCGTTTGACTACACATTTTCCCAAATAGCAAAGGTGTATTCTCAATACGGCTATAAATATTCCGATGGGATAGAGGGGCATGAGGAAGATTATTGCTATTCACATAGCGGAATAGACATCCGCATGCTTGACACCGAATATAGGGTTAAAACTCAGCTAAAATCTTTCGGCGATGCGGATGAATTGTACGAAAAGCTCGATATCAAGCTTATGTTTGAATTTTCGTTTAAATCCCGAGAATTGGGTATAGGTTATTACTATCTTGTGCAAGAGGACGGGCTGTTTAAAATGTACGAAGTTTTAAATAAAGACTACCGAAATTTTACCGTTACGACATTTGATAAAGACGGAAATACTTTAGAGTAATACAAAAAAACAGTTGACAAAGGCAAAATGATAGGATATAATAATTAGGCTGATAAGCAAATCGGAGTTCTCGGAACGAAGGAGGTGTGAATAATGGCAGTAATCCGCGTAGGCGAAAACGAATCGCTCGACAGCGCACTCAAGCGTTTTAAGCGCAAGTGCC
>JAFLVH010000050.1:0-9575 GCA_022508365.1 Clostridiales bacterium
CTAAAAATTTCATTGCTTGCACTGCAAGCAATTTCATTCGTCAAACTGTATTTGTCCTTTTAAAAGTATAGCCCACTATACTTCGTTCCAGAAGTGTAGTGGGCTTTTTGTCCACGGGTAAATCCCTATCGCAAACACCACAAAGGCGGTTTTTTATATTAGACGATTAGTACGCTGTAGCCGTTTCCGCTAAACGAAAGTCCGTAGGTACTGTTGCCGGTCAATGTGCTTGTGGAGAACTTGGCGGTGATGGTCTTGTATTTACCCTGCACCTTGAACTCGCAGTAGTTATCGTTTTTGTCGTTAACAACCGTGACCGTGGATGTGCTGGTTATGCCTGCTTCCTTGCGCATCTTGTTGAGTTTGGCAACCCAGTCGAGTAGCGTGTTGCTCTTAAATGTATACAAGCCCGACGAGCTGTCTATGGACGCAGTGCTTTCCGCAACGCTCGGGATATGATCGGTGGCGTTGATGCCGACAAGCTCGCAACGGATTTCGTCAAAGCCAATCTTGAACGCCGAGTTGCCGTGGCTGGTGTTGGTCGCCTCGTCAAATTCCGCATCGGTGGCCTTGTTCCACTTCATGGGCTGACGGTAGATGACGTCTTCGTGCGGCTCGCTGTCCGTGGAAGATGTCACCTTGTTGGGATCTGTGCAGGTAAGCGTGTGCTGCATAAGTCCGCTCATACCCAGCTCGTCGCCGTAGTACAACCAGGTCACGCCGGGAAGCGTCATAAGCGCCGCGTAGTAAACCTTGAGTATACTTGTTGTCTTGTCAATCCTATCCGTCCGAATTGTGCCTGTTGAGGTGATGGATTTATGCAGCTTGTCGGTGGAAGGATAAATATGCGTTTTTCCGTCAATCGAGCCGTTGGTATAGAACGAACCGAACTTGTCTCCGGCTTCGGCAACCGATTCCACGTTTACGCGGTCGCGCGCACGCGGCAGGTCGTGGTTGGAGGTAAACTGACCGCCGACATAGCCGGTGTTAAAGGTTGAATACGCAGTCTTGCCGCGCGTATACCTTTGGGTAATGGCGTTAAGGCCGGCAAAATTGCCGCTCACACCGCCGGCTTTGAGTATGCCGCGCGGAATATTGTAATAAAGTGCAAAGTCAAACTGCGAATCTATACCCTGGTAGAACGGCGCTATGCGCTGATCCCAACCGTCGAGGTTTTCGCCTACCACAAATGCGTAAGGATATTCGGTTTTAAGGCGGCTGTTGAATTCGCGGTAGAAGTTGAGGTTGCGCTTGATATCGTAGTTAAAACGAATGTCGTTGTCGGCAACGTAATCGTAATCATTTTGAAGATTGCTTCCGTTGCCTGTGGCAGAACTGAATTCCTTGTTGTAAGAAACACCGGACGAGCCGCGCTTGCCCTTGACCTCGTTGCACATATAGATATGCTTTACGGCGTCCAGACGGAAGCCTGCAAGGCCTATCTCCATCCATTCGTAGCAGACGTCGAGGATGGCGTCGCGCACAGGCTTGTAGTCGTAGTTAAGCTCGGGCATGTTGCTGCTGAACGAGGAGTAGAAGTAGTAGCCGTAATTATCCTTGTACCAGTGAGTCTTTTCCGTTGCGGAAAGCGCGTTAAACTGCGCCTGTGTTATCCAGCTGTAGAACTGGCGGTAATCGACCTCGGTATAGCCGGTGGGATTGGACTTGTACGAGACGTTCTGCTCTTTTACAAGCGTCTGGGACTTAACAAACCAATCGTTGGAAAGCGACGTATGGTTAAGAACAAAGTCCATTACGATCTTGATTCCGTATTTATTCTTGGCAGTGCTTATAAGCTCTTTGTAGTCTGCCATTGTGCCCCAGCGCGCGTCCACCGAGTTGTAGCTGTTTATGTTGTAGCCGTGATAATCGGTGGAATCCTGGAAGGGCGTAAGCCACAGCAGGTCTATATTTAGGCTCTTGAGGTAGCCGAGCTTGTTGATTATGCCACGAATGTCGCCCATGCCGTCGCCGTCGCTGTCGGCAAAGGACGCGATAAAGATTTGATAACCGTTGCTGCAGGTAAAGCCGTCCTCGCCGGTTGTTGATATCTGCTTAAGCGGATAGGTGCTGCTGTTGTCCAGCGCGCTGTTGGCGATGATGTTGTCGCCGGAAAGCTTGGTGCCATTTTTGGTGCGGTCGGGGTCGTCCGCATACGGATCGGAAAACTCCACGTCCGCATACGTAGCCCTGCCCTCTTTTACGTGCGCCTCGTTGCCAAACCAATGATAATCGCCGGTTTCGCGCTTGTATTGGCTCAATTCAAGGAAGTTGTCGCCACCATCGTTCGCCCAAAAGCCCTGGCTCTGACGGGTGCTTATCTGGAAAATCTGAACGCCTACCTGCTCGGCGCCGACAAACGTATTGGTAATGCCGCGGTCTTGCTTGGTGTTTTCGTTCCAACCGCAGTCATCGTATGTCGCGGTCAAGTCGATGTCGTAAACACCGCCGGATTCGTCAACCCATGCCGCATTAAACAGTCTGCCGTTGGCGTTCTTTTTAGGCCAAGACCACACACCCCAATCTTTATATACGTTGGAAGTGCTGGCGCTCTTGTAATCGGGTGCGCCGGAGCCTACGCCGAGCGCGGGCGGAGCAATCTGCTCGCTCTTGTCGTGCGTAAACTTTTTGTAGTGTATGTACAAGTGTCCGGGTTTTGCCCAATTAGGAATATTCTTTTCGTACGCCTCTGCCGCCTGGCTGACTTCCTCATTGCTCTTCCAGTCGGCCTTGAGCGTCAACATGGTGTCGTTGATAACCGTGTCTTTAGTGTACAGCTTGGAACCGCTGTACCAGCCCTGGAACTGATAGCCTATGCACGTGGGCTCGGGCATCTTAGCTCCCATGGACTTGCCCTTTACTACCTGTATGGCCGCAGGTTTCTCCACAGTCGTACCGGCAGGCGCATTGACGTCAAACATGACGGTGCACAGTATTTCACCGCCGCCGTTATTGCCGCCGCCTCCGCCGCCGCTACCGGCGGGCGATTCGATCGTGCCGCAAGCAAGCATGGAAAGGCTCATGATTGCACACAGCAAAAAGACAATAGCTTTCTTAAACTTCATCATTCCCTCCAAACGGAATTATATGGTGTAAATAATTATACACCCAATTAAAAAAGTTTGTCAATAGTTTTAACGAATTAAGACTTAATAATTAAGAGTTAAGGGTTATAAATAAGGTTTGCGCTTCGCGCTTATTTAAGAATAGTAAATCACTAAGCCCACTCACTCTTAACTCTGAACTCTTAACTCTTAACTAAAATAAAGCACTGTATTGAAAGGGGGGAACAATACAGTGCTTTACCAAAGGAAGAAAAAGATTGCAAAGAGTAACTCTTTACATATTGGAGTATACAATATAAAGTTGTTAGTTTTGTGAAAACTGCGTAAAACTTTTTTCCGCTTTACTCAAGTAGAGCGCATAGCTCTTAATGCCGAAAAGCCCCATCACCCCGAGCGCAGTCGAGGGGTCCAGGCGCTTGCGCCGCATTGCGGTTTGGTTCGACTAATGGTGCGGCTTCGCCTTGATTTCTCCGCTCCGCTTCGCTCCGGTCGAAATGATGAGTATTCGGCACAACCACCCATCATTCTTAATTCCTAATTCTTAATTCTTAATTAACTATGGCTGTTCCGTACGCCGCAATCGTGTTGCTTGTGTTGCCGCTGCCGTTGAACACGACGTTGCCGTTTACGGTTTTGCTTGATCCGGAAAAGTTGTGGTACACGGTATAGGTTTTGCCGCCGCCCGTCACAACAATCTTGAGCATGCCGTTATCATTGTAACAAGTAGCGGTGCCGCTTATTAGCGTGGGGTTGTCGCTGCGGAATTTGGTTATGCGTTTGATATAGCTAAGCACAGAATTGCTGTTGCTCTCCTGCTCCTGAACGCTCTTTGTGTTGTTGTTTAGCCCATAATCGGAAATCGCTTTGTCGCACTTGTTTGCCCAATTGCTCGTCCACTTCATGGACTGACGAACGCCGTTGTCGCCGTAGCTTTTCTTGTCGCCGATAAGCCCTATCTCGTCGCCGTAGTATATCCAGGACAGCCCGGGCATAGTCATGATGACCGCCATGTACAGCTTAATCTTTTCGGCGCTGTTGCCCACTTTGGCATGCAGTCTGTCTATGTCGTGGTTGGAGCTTATCATGCCGTTTATCGGTCTGCCATTCTGGCGGTGGCTCGCATACTTTTGCGCATTGCCGTTAAACTCGTTTGCCTGCGCCGCCGCGCCGCCGTTCAGCCTGTTCGGCAAATTGTAATATGTGTTAAAGTCAAACAGCGAGTCCATGCCTTGATAGAACGGCGAAACAAGCGACGGGTCGCCGCTTAACTGCTCGCCCAAAAGGAAGCAGTGCGGATACTTGCTTTTAAGCTTGTAGTTGAACTCCTTAAAGAACTCGACGTTCTTAGTTTCGTTGTAATTGTATCCGCCGTCGTTTTTTGCGGCCTCTACGTCGCCCGAAGCGTTATCGCTTTCGTCCCACATAAACACGTGCTTAATGGCGTCCATACGGAAGCCGTCCAGACCGTAGCTCATCCAGTACGCCGCAACGTCAGCCATGGCGTCGCGCACCGGCTGATAGTCATAGTTGAGCTCGGGCATGCTGCTGCCGAACGAGGAATAGAAGGACCAGCCGTCGCCCGCATTGCGATATCTGCCTCCGCCGCCGCCGCTTTTCCAACGGTAAAAGTCGCGGTAGTGCACCTCCGCCGTGCTGCCGTCCTGGTACGTCACAGTCTCCACTACGCCCGCCTTGGACTTGATAAACCATTCGTTTTGCTGCGAAGTGTGATTTACGACAAGATCCATTATTATCTTCATGCCGCGCTTGTGCACTTCGGACACAAGCCTGCGATAGTCGGCATTTGTGCCGAATTTATCGTTGATGCTGTAGTAATCGTAGCAATCGTAGCCGTGATATGAATCGGCGCTCTGTACAGGCGTCAGCCACAAAACGTCCACGTTTAGGCTTTTCAAATAGTCGAGCTTGCTCGTAATGCCGTTTAGGTCGCCCACGCCGTCGCCGTTGCTGTCGCAGAATGACGCAACAAATATCTGGTAGCCAACGCCCATCTCGTCCCAGCCGCTTACCGTGTTCATTACGGGCAGGCTCTTGGCGTACTGACGGTTTACGTTTGACACGCTTTCGCGTTTTGCTTCGGTAGTTCCGCTCACCTTGTCCGCCGCGACCGGCTTGTTTCCGCCGTTTGCCGTATTGCCCTCGGTCACGTACCAGTGATAGCTATTACCCACCTTTTGCGCATCGGATAACGTGACGGTGTTGTCGCCGCCGTCCTTATTCCAGCCTGCTTGCGTGACGATAAATTTGATTGTGGTAAGTCCGTTGTTTATGCCGCCGAGACTGACTGCAAACACCGCGCCGGACTTGTCTATGGCAACGGTATTTTTTATTTCCTGATTGCCGCTGCTGCTCCAGTTGTATATGTACCAACCGTCGTAATCGTTGTTGGCGCGCAAATAGTGAATGTACAGCGTGTTGCTGTCGGTCATAGTGGGCGTATAGTTAATTTCGGTTCCGCCGCCAGTCGTCCACTTGGCAAACAGCGTCATGTTTTCGGTGAGCTTGTCGGTGGCAAAGTTCCACTTTTTATCGCCCTCTTCAACGTACCAACCGCTGACGGTATAGCCGCTTCTCGTAAGCTTGGGCTCGGAAATGGTGCTTCCGGCTTTTTTAGTGACGGCGGCCGGATTGTACACGCCCGCCTTTCTCGCCGCAAGCCCAACGTTAAACGTAACCGTAACGGGATCGCCCGTTCCCTCTATCGGATCGTCCGGATCGGGATCGGGGTCCGGATCGGGTTCTATGGGATCGGGATCACCGCCGCCCTCCGGCGTCCACTTGGCATAAAGCGTGAGCGTTGTGCCTGACGCGGTGTCTACGTCAAAGTTCCACGCAGTGCCGAAGTCGGAGGACTTATACCAACCGCCGAATTCGTATCCGCCGCGCGTGGGGTCGGTAGGCTTAATGACCTTGTCCCCCACCTTAACTTGCTGCGCAGGTACGGCGCTGCCTTTGTTAACGTTGAATATAACGGTGCAATATGTGACGCCGCCATCTCCGTCGCCGTTTCCGCCCGTCGGCGTAGTTACGGTGCCACAAGCGGCAAGACTTAGCGCCAAGGAGATTATAACGGACAAAAGTAACGCCGTAAACGAAACCGTTTTTTTGCTCTTTCCCATCATGTAAACCCTCTTAATTCGATTTTATATCCCAATATATATAATAATACCACTATTGTTAAACCGTGTCAACCTGCGGGAGTGCGTTACTGCCCGAGCAACATATTTCGGCTCGCCTTATATCTTCGCGCAAGATAAACTATGGGTGTATCCAGTAACGACGTAAATATAAATATTATGTATCCCGAACCGAATATGGACAATAGCGTAACAAAGTCGTACGTGCCGGCAAACGCCAGCGTGGTAAACAGCAGCGAGTTTATCATCTGACTGACAAGCGTGGAGCCGTTGTTTCTAAGCCACAAAAACCGATTTTTGTCGCCGAACTTCTTTTCGGTAAACGCCCACCATTTATGGTACAGCCACACGTCAAAAAACTGACTGACCACATACACGACAAGCGAGGCGCACACAATCCTCGGCGTTGCGGTAAATATCGCGCGGAAAGCCGGCATAGCCGTATCGGCTTCGCTCGGGATAAAGCACAGCCAGCCAGCCGACAACGCCAAAAAGAACAGCGTGGAAAACAACCCGATATACACCGCCTTGTTCGCGGATTTTTTGCCCTCGCACTCGGACAGAATGTCGGTCATGAGGAATGTGGACGCAAACAGCACATTGCCGAGCGTCTGCTCCATGCCGAACGCCTTAATTAAAATAAGCACCTCTATGTTTGCGAATATCGACGCGACGGCGGACAAAGCGTAAAGACCCGACTTGCCGAACAGCATATAGCTGAGCAGTATCACGCCGTAAATGAGCGCAACCGATACAAATAGAAGTAACTCGTTCATGCACCAACCCCAAAGTCAGTATTTTTTATTAGAATGTCCACGCGCGTACAGTTTTTGTATATGGGATACACCTGTGTAAGAAAGGCGGAAACAGCTTGCGGGTCAGGCTTGACGGCAGTGGAGTTTTCGCACATTATGTTTACGCACACGCGCTCGAAGTTTTTCAGCCCAAGCTCAATATCGTTTATCATACCGGCGGCGGTCTGCCCCTTTAAGCCGAACAGAAAATTCGCCTCGTCAAATCCGCTCGCTATTATCGCAGGATTGCGGTCATTTATCCCCTTCTGCAAAACGCGCTCGCGCAGGTCGTAATCAAACGTTTCAATCCCGAGCTTTAATTTAAGCGTAAATTCGTTAAACACCTTGCGCAGGGCTAAAAGTCTGTCGCGATACATATAATGCGACTCAAAGTGAATTGTGTGTATGTGCTTTTCGCGGCACGTCGATTGAATCAATTGCAGCGTGCGCCCGTCAAGCTCAAAGACCGATCCGCTGTTAATTACCTCCAGCTCGCCGTATATGCCGGTGACGCGAGAAAGCGCTTCGGCGTTGACCGCAAAGTTCTCGTCGTCGTTCGGCGAAGAATCAAGATGGTAATCGCAAAAACTGCATCTGCGATAACCGCACCCCCGTCCGCGAAGTAAAACTATCTCGCGCGGCCGCTTTTCTGTGATTACAGAATATCTTTCCATACAAAACCCCTTTAAATAAAAAGCGCCTGCAGAAGTAACCATGCAAACGCCATATGTAAAAACCCAATGCTTCCCTTAGTTTTGTTTCAGCAGCGCTCCGTACTGCCAGGCAGGATGGTTACGAACTGCCTGTGTTGTTTGAGTATATTATATAGAGTATTTCACCATTAAGTCAAGCCTTTATGTAATACGCGGCAAAAATTACTAACTGATTAATATAATAATTCGGACAATATTAGGCTGTGTGTCTGTATTGGGCTTGATACTTTTCCCAAATAATACCGTCAAGCAATCGTACCGTCATATTGGGAAAATCCGATTTCAATTGTGCCACGGCTGCAGACAATAGCTTTTGACACTCGTCGTTTGATATATCATACCCACAAGCATCTTGAATACAGTGGTGAATATGAACATCGGGCTTGCAACGGTTTGGGTCGCCGGCAAGCATAAATAAATAGCTTAGTCCTGCATCTCCAATACCCTTAACCGAGCGAATAACACTTTCTAAAATTTCTGTATATTCAAAATTCCTGAAATCTTCTATTGTGTTTATATGTATGCTCAATAATTTTTTTGCAAGTTCGTAGCATATTTCGGACTTAAATCTGCCACTTAGTTGCTGATGATTGCAAAGTATATTGTGTGCAAAGTCAAAACACCCACCGCATTCATCGATATGTTTTATAAATTCGATAAGATTATCGCCGCCGGCATAGCTATCCCCATTCATAAATTTTTCGGCATAGCGATTAATTACGGGAACGGTAACGGCAAAATATTTTGCGCGTAAAGAATATATGCAATCAATAATGGCTACCGAAAATGACTGATAAGGTTCGGCATATAACGGACTGCTTAAATCCAAATTGTTTCGACAATAATCCACGAATTGTTTTGCGGCACTTTCAAAGTCTGTTCCTTGATTAAGCATAGATTGCGTCCTCCGAAAGTTTTTTATTATTATTATAAGTATACTATAAACGATAATTTTGTCAAGCATTAGGCATAATACCAGCGCGAGCTTGTGTTTATAAAACAAAATGCGGTCTTATGGAGATTAAAAATCCGTCTGTGCGCATACTATTTTCAAAAGGGAGAAGTCAATGATTAAACACGATACAATTGAGCTGTTGCGCGAATGCGACGCGGGAATTCAAATGGGGATTTCCACCATCGATGAAGTAAAGGACCACGTTTCAAACTCCGATTTCGGAACGAAGCTCGACGATTATCAAAGGGAGTATGCGCAATTACAGAATGAGATTCAAGACGTTTTGCACAGCTACCATGACGAAGGTAAAGACCCCAATCCGCTCGCAAAAGCCATGGCATGGCTAAAAACGAATATAACGGTTGCCGTTAAAGAAACGGATGCTACCATCGCCGATCTCATTACGGACGGCTGCAACATGGGAATAAAATCGCTGAATAAGTATCTAAACCAATACAAAGCGGCGGATGACCGAGCGCAAGATTTTGCAAGACGACTTATCGAGCTACAAGACAGACAAATCAAGGAAATTCGCAAATTTCTTTAAAATAATAAAATTTTCTACCACGCGTCCACGATTTCAGCCGGATATAGTAAAGCCCCCACTTCCGTGGGGGCTTTGGTACACCCGACAAGATTGCCGCGAATTCGCGGCGACCTTTGCGCTAGCGCGCAAGCGGTTAGCGAACTGCGCACCGAAAAAGTTTTTTAAAAAACAAAATTAATAATTCTTTTTACAGTTTTTCAGGAATTGGACAACACAACGGTGCGCTACTCGCTATGCGCATATACCAAAATAGAGGACGCACTTTATGTGCGTCCTCTGTTTTGGTACACCCGACAAGATTCGAACTTGCGACCCTCAGAATCGGAATCTGATACTCTATCCA
>JAFLVH010000050.1:9675-12930 GCA_022508365.1 Clostridiales bacterium
ACCCGACAAGATTCGAACTTGCGACCCTCAGAATCGGAATCTGATACTCTATCCAACTGAGCTACGGGTGCTTATATTAATTAAGAATTAAGAATGATTGTTCGTTTTGCTTAACCTGTTTAATAATAACACTTTCGTTTTTAAAATGCAAGAAAAATAAAGGGTTTGTCTTTTTATAAGTACAAAATGCCGCGCTATCAATGATAGCACGGCAAATTGCATAAATATTTCCTTAATACTAATTCTTATTTTTTCCTGCTGCGTTTTACGGGGAACTTAGTCTTGCTTGTGAGCTTTACTATAGCAACGCCCTTGTCTGCGACCTTGCCCTTGAATGGCGTATAAGTAAGCAAATCGGTATATTCGCCTTCGGGCAGTTTCGGGCAATACGCGCTGCCTGAATTATTGACAATCACGTACACCACGTCGTCTTCCGCCTTTCTCTTAAAGAACATGACGCCGCCTTCCGTATCGATTCCGCAGTATCTGCCGTGAGCAAAAACCTCGTGCTCATTATGTCTTACCGCGCCGAGCTTTTTGTACCACTTAATCAAATCGGTATCTACATTGCCCCAAGGATAGCACTTTCTGTTGAACGGGTCGTCAAAGCCCTCCATGCCCGCTTCGTCGCCGTAGTACACACACGGCACACCGGGCAGAGTGTACTGAAGCGCCGATGCCATTTTTACAAGCTTTGTCGCCTCGTTGCGGTTTTGCACCTTTGCCGCCGCCTTGTCGTCCTTATTGTAAACCTCACCGTTATCACCGAGTACGGTCATAAGCCTTGCCGTGTCATGGTTGCCCAGCACGTTCATCATGCAATCCACGGCGTGCTTGGGATAGTTATTCAAGACCACGGCGACGGTGTTATTCAGCCTGTTGCTGTCGCCGCACCTGACAAAGTTAAGAATATCCTCCTTGAACGGATAGTTGGTGACGCCGTCCAGCTTGCCGTCCGAAATGACGCTGCGCGGTCCGAACGGTGTGGAAAGGTTTGTCGCGTCCATAAATACTTCGCCGTACACCACCGCGTCCTCATTTTCGTGTTTTGCCGCCCTTGCGCAGTGCGAAATAAACTTGTCGGAAAGCTGCTCGCAAACGTCCAATCTCCAACCCCCGACACCCATCCTTGTCCAGTATCTTATTACGCCCTCCTGACCAGTGATAAACTCGTCGAACATGGCGTCGGTGTCGTTTGTCGCGGGCATGATGTCTATATTATCCCGACACTCGTAATTGTTGTTCCACTCCCTGAACTTGTACCAATTATAGTACGGGGACTTGACCGAGCCGTACGCGCCCACGCTCTCGTAGGACCCGTACTTGTTGAAGTAAATGCTGTCGTCGCCGGTGTGCGAAAACACGCCGTCGAGAATGATTTTTATTCCACGTCTATCCGCCTTTTTAATCAGATCCTTTAGGTCGTCTATCGTGCCGAAGTCGCTGTCCACGCGCATATAATTTCCGGGGTCGTACTTGTGATTGGAATGCGCCTCGAATATTGGCATGAGATATATCGCCGTGACTCCCAAGTTCTTCAGATAAGTGAGCTTTTTTGCAATGCCCTTTAAGTTGCCGCCGAAGAAGTCGACGTTTTCAATCTTGCCGTCGGCGCTCGGCTTATACTCGGGCACGCCGCCCCAGTCATCGCGGTATGTAGCGTAGGGCTTGGTCTTGTTGCGCTCGCCGCCTATAAAGAACCTGTCGGGCATAATCTCGTACATGACGCCGCCGTCCAGAGCTGTAGGCGCGTATGCATCTTCTGTGACGGTCAGCTGCCAGTCGCTGCCCTTGCCGAGCAAGGCATGCAAATCGACATCACTGCCCACGCGATAGCATTGCTCCTCGTTCTGGATATCGAAGTGATAGAAGTACAGACCCGAGGTGGTGATCTTGACGGTCAGCGAATATGTATACTCGCCATCCTCGTCCTTGACCAAATTCATCGGATATCTTACGGCGTCCTCGTTTTGCTTGGTTAAGACAAGATAAACCTCGGACGGGTTTTGCGGACGGTTAAACTTGAGCGTAAGACTTACCGGCTCGCCCACCGTCGCCGCGCCTATCGGGGACTTGCACTTGCAACAGTTGGGAAAAAAGTGTACTGTTTTATTCATTATATATTCTCCTTTTTTGGGCTGTACATCCGTAAACGCCGCCGCAGTAACTTTGCGACGGCGTCATTGGCGTGTAATGATTGTTTATTGCGGACGCTTGACCTTTTTCAAGTTCCAGATATTCTTGGCGTAGTCGTTGATGGAGCGGTCGGACGAGAATATGCCCGCCTGCGCGATGTTGACAAGCGCCATCTTGTTCCACCTGGCTTTGTCGGCGTACGCCTCGCCCACCTTAGCTGCGGCGGCGATATAGTCGTCAAAGTCCAAAAGGCACATATACGGATCGGCTACCTGATAGCTTCCTGCGATGAGGTAGTCGGCAATGTCGGAGAAGCTTTCTCCGTCAAACCCGACGCGAAGTCTGTCTACGACGCGCTTTATGTCGTTGTTGTGCGTGTAGATAGTGGACGAATTGTAGCCTGCACGCCAGGCGCGCTCGACGTCCTCCGTCTTTAAGCCGAACACGAAGATATTGTCGGGTCCCACGCGTTCGCCTATTTCTACGTTGGCGCCGTCCCAGGTACCCAGCGTCACTGCGCCGTTAATCATGAACTTCATGTTGCTGGTGCCCGACGCTTCCTTACCCGCAAGCGAGATTTGCTCGCTGATTTCGGACGCCGGAATAAGATGCTCGGCCTGCGTGACGTTGTAGTTTTCCACAAACATGACGTCAAGCTTTTTCTTGATTTTGGGATTCTTTTGGATTTCCGCAGACAGGCAGTTGATAAGCTGAATTATGCGCTTTGCGTGCATATAGCTGCCCGCCGCCTTTGCGCCGAAAATAAACGTTTGCGGCTCGACGTTCTTGTTGGGATTGTCCAAAAGATCAAGGTAGTAATGCACAATCTTAAGCACGTTAAGAAGCTGACGCTTATACTCGTGAAGGCGCTTAATCTGCGTATCGAACCTCGATTCGGGATTGAGAACAAAGCCGGTGGACTTTTTGATATAGTCCGCGTAATCCTTTTTGTTGGCCTGTTTGATCTGTCCGATGCGCTCCAGCACCGTCTTGTCGCGCGTGAACTTATTTAAGCCGCTCAGCGTCTCCGGTCTGGTGTAGAAGTCCGACCCGATAAGCTCGGTGATGAGCTCGGACAGGCGCGGATTGGACTGAATAAGCCAGCGGCGGTGCGTAATG
>JAFLVH010000051.1 GCA_022508365.1 Clostridiales bacterium
TCGTCTATAGGCTCGTCCGCCTTGCCGCGCTTGTCTTCTTTATGTATGCTGTTTTGCTCCGCGCCGTCAAGGGTGATAACCGTGGTGTCGGACGACTTTCCGTCGTTTACCATGAGCAGCACCCCAAGCACTATGATGAGCGCGATGATAAGCACTGCGTACACAAGCACCGCATATCCGGACGAAACAAAGTCCCAAATATTGCTCATCGCGTCGGCGAATGATAACGATAAAAATCCTGACATTCTCACCCCTCTACTCCGTTGCGATAAGCCCGAGCCTTGTGGACACAGACTTGGAATTCGGCACGCTCTCGTCGCCGAATATGTTGTCTAAAATCTGCGAAAAGTCGCCGTCGTCGCGCGTCAGCTTGCCGCGGATGAGCGGAGCAAAAAGCGGAATAAGCTTGCCGCACACCACAACGTCAAGCGCGCTGTCGCCCTCGCCGCCCAGCGCAAAGTACGCCGCGGACAGCCTTTCCATCTGCAGCCACATTTTGTTGCCTATTTCCGCCTTGGACCGAGAATTGACGTAACCGACAAGCTTGTCTATGCGCTTCCAGTCCTTCTCGTCCAACTCAAACTTTTCCTCCACGCGTTCAAACGCCTTGGCAAACTTGTAATAATTGACGCCCGTCGGCTCGGTTATGCCGATTTGCCGCTCGGTAAGCTCCAGATCGAGCATGATAAACGTAGCAATGTCCGCAAGGTGCGACGGAATCTCGCACGCGCAATCCTCCGGCACGCGCATTGCAAACCATATATTGGGCGCAACGGTGAGGGTCCTCTCGCCCGTTGCGTAGCTGCCGAACGTGATGCGGTTGTTTTCCGGATTGGCGGCATACCTGATAAACGGCGTAAAGAACGAACCGAGCGCGGCAGGACTGACGTTGTCCAGCGCGACAATACACACGGCTTCGGGTGTGAGCGAAGACGCCTCCAGCATTTCAGCCGTCGGAGAGCCGTCCGATAAAAGCTCCTCCGTGCTTGTTATCCCATCTACGGATTGGAATGCAGCGCTGCCGCCGAAAAATCCGCCCAAGGCTGTCACGTACTCGTTAAACAGCAATTGGTCGTCGGTGCAGACAAACAGTATGCGCGACGCCGCCATAGCGGAAATCAGCTCGCGCGCATTGGGCGCAGTCAGCGGCATGCCGCAGTCGGTAAAGTAATCTATAAGCTTGTCGCACAGCTCGCCCGGCTTGATTCCGTCGCCGATATACCTTGTGGTTTTGTCCTCGTCGTCGCGGCTTACTGCAACCTCCTGCTCATAATATTCCTCCTCCAGCTCCACGTCCAAGCCGAACTCGTCCATAAACAGCTTTTCGTACGGGAAGTCGGGAACAACCTCGGCAGCGGTCTTGCCCTTGCCTTTGCCCTTTCCGCCCGGAAGCTTGTAGCCGCCGTCGGTTATGTTGGACACGCCCTGCAGGTAGTCGGATAGCTTGTCGCCCGTCTTGGCGATCTTTTCGCCGTTGGCGGTATAGTCCAGTGACAGTCTTATATCCGTGCAGGACGCGCCTATGTACAGAGTATACTTGCCGTCCTCCACCTTGGTCATGCCGTCGTTGGGATCGTAAACGGCAAGGTCGTCTACGTCAAGCGGAATGACAACGCGCCTTTTTTCCTTGGCCTTTAAGTAAACCTTGACAAAGCCTTTAAGCTCGCGCTTGGGCCGTATAAGTGCGGAATTTCTCTTGCCGACGTACAACTGCACCACCTCGTAGCCTGCCACCTTGCTGCTGTTGCGCACGGTCAGCGCCACGCCGTCCTTTTCAAGCTTCGCGCCGGAATAATCGAACTTGGAATACGACAGTCCAAAGCCGAACGGATATTTAGCCTTGGTGCCGTTGCTTGTATAATGCCTGTATCCGACAAACTGCCCCACCTTGTTTTTGCCCGACACCTTGTAGTCGCGCAAGGTCTTATGATAGCCGTCCGCGTCTTCGTAGCCCGAAACGGCCAGTCTGCCCGACGGATTGTATTTGCCGAATATGACGCCGCACAGCGCCTCGGCGGCATACGTGCCACCCAAAGGGCAAAACAGCACGCCGGAACAATAATCGTCAAACTCCATGTCGGGCAATAGGTCGCCGCGAATAACAACAATAACGTTCTTTTCGAGGTCGCTTACCGCGTCCAACAGCGCAAGCTGATTAGCGGGCAGCATGAGCGACGAAACCTCCGCCGCCTTTTCACGCTTGCCAAGCCCCATAAACATGACAATAGTGTCCGCCGTTTTGGCGAGCTTGACCGCCTGAGAGAGCAGCTCCGGGCTCTTTTCCTCTTCCTCGGCATAGCCTGCGGAGTAGCCCAAAAACTCGCCGCGCGTCTCCGTGCAATATCGTATAAACGTGGATTCCAGTCCCGATATCGTTTTGCCGAGCTCGCCTAGAATAGCGATTTTTCCGCCGCGCACAGGCAGGACGTTTAAGTTCTTTAGCATGACGATGGATTCTTGCACCGCCAGAATGGACGTGACTGTTTTAAACTTTTTGGGATCGCCGAACTGTTTTTCCTGTTCGCCTGCGAGCTTGCGGTTGAGCGCGCTAAGCTCCGATTCGTAATCGGTCGTTTCGCTGTGCCAGGGCAAGGCGCGCTTTTTGCTGCACTTTTTGGCAAACTCAATCACCTTGTCCACCGCAGCGTCCAGCATTTCTTCGCTTACCGCGACGCCGTCGGCAAACGCCTTGTTCAGCTCGCCTACGGACACAGTGCCGTGCTCCACCTCCGTTTTTAGCCTGCGGTAGTTGACAAGCGCCGCGCGAAGCAGCGACAGCGGAGTATTGCAGACTATCTCGTTGGCGACGGGCATGGTGGCAACCAGCGTGTCCTGCGACGCGCCCGAAAACATTATGCTTGTGGACTTATTAACCGCCTTGCGCAGCATGTTCTCAACGCCCTCGGCAATTGCGCCGTGGCTGCGGCGCAATGCATTACGCGAGCACTTGACGGCGGTCACTCCGCCCCTTTTTGCTATATGCAGATACGGGCTTATCAAAAAGTCCGAAAACACGCTCATGTCCGGTTTTTTGTCGAGCGCGGCAACGTCCGCCTCGCGCACCGAACAATCTGTTAGGCATGCGGCGGCGCCGGCGTCCTCTATCCCCGAACAAATGCTTTCCGCATATACGTGGGTGAGAAAAGGATCCTCGCTCACACCGTCCACGTAGACGCTGCTTTTTGTACGAGCGGGCGGCGTTTCTATAAGGTTGGCGTTGCCGCCCACGCTGTACGCAAGGTCGGCAGCCACCTTTGCTATAAGGGTTTTGTTCCAGCAATTGGCAAGCCCGAAAAACGAGGGATACATTCCGCCGCCGCCTGCGTTTATCTCGTCAAGATCGGTGGAACAGACGCGCGGGACGCCAAGCTCGTTTAGCGCGTCGTCACCTAGCGCCGCAAAATCGGTGACAAGCCTCAGCTTTTGCTCTTCGGAAAGCTTTTCTATAATTTCGCTGTGTTTAATCATTTACTTCGAGCTCCCTCGTCTTTTTGTTTTGATATGCGTATACGACGCCGATGGTCGTCTGCTTGGGTGCGTTGGGGTCGGGTTCGTGGCAGTGCACGCACTTGCCGTTTTGGTAATCGTGCGCGTCGGGGTCTATGGGGATCTCACGCTCCTCGTTGCGCTTGCCGCAGCCGCCCTCACAATGCCGCTCCTGTTTGCCGGGCGCGGAGCACGTTGCCGGAGTAACCGTTTTCCAGTCGGTAAGCTTTTGCATGGTGGTGCTGATACTGCCGTCCTTGTACGTCCACTCATAGTTTGAGTGCACGCAAGACGAATAGCAATACACGTTGTTGCCGACGTAGCCGACGTCGCTGTAGCCGGAAATGTTTTCCCACGCGGACGCCGTGCCCTTGTAGTAAATCCTGCCCGCGCCGCTCGCAAATGCGTTGTTTTGTATGCCTACGACCGATGTGGGAATGACAATCGAGGAGACGTAATTTTTAAACGTTCGGCACTTAATTACATATTTATCAATCTTGCCGTAGGTCGGCACTGTCACGCTGTCGGGCAGGCTGCCGTCGCCCGTCTCGTACAGGTACCATGTAGTAACCGACCCGGACTTGGACCCGACAAACTTATAAAGATCGTTTTGCGCATAAATAAGCTCCGCCTCGGACTTGACTTTGGTGACGACCGCGGCGTACATGGCAACGCCGCCGTAGTGAGTTTCGTCCCGACCTACGGAGATATTTAGATTGCTGTTGTTGTACACGGCAAACAGCGACGTAGCGCCGTAAAACGCGTAATCGCCTACGGCGTTAAGCTGCTCGGGCAGCTCTATGTATTTAAGTGCGGCGCAGCCCCTAAACGCATTGCTCCCGATATACCCGACACGGACAAGCGCAAGATCGGCAAGCGAAGAACAGCCCTCAAACGCATTGGAATATATGTATGCACGCTCGGCGCCGGCGACGGAGATTGCAGTTGCCGAGCCGCAGCCGTAAAACGCGTATTCGCCGATAGAACCGACGCCGCGGATATCTATCTTGCCGAGCGAATTGCAATCGTAAAAGGCTCTGCTGTCTATATAGGACAGATTGTCGGGCAGAGTAAGCTTTTCCAGCTTGTAGCAGTCCCTAAACGCATCGCTGTAGATTGTGGTAACGGAGGACGGAACGGTCAGCTCCTTTAAGCTGTAGCAACCGTCAAAGGCATAGCTGCCGATTGAAACAAGTCCTACAGGCAAAGTCAGCTTTTCCAGCTTGTTGCATGCCCTAAACGCGTCGTTGTAGATTGCGGTAACGGAGGACGGAACGGTCAGCTCCTTTAGGCTGTTGCAGCCGCCAAAGGCATAGCTGCTTATAGAAGTAAGACCGGAGGACAAAGTTAGCTTTTCAAGGCTATTGCAATTGTAAAAAGCGTAACTGCCTATTTGCTTCACGGAGGACGGAACAGTCAGCTCCGTCAATACGTTGCAATTATAAAAAGCGTCGTTTCCTATGCTCTCGAGCTTATTGGGCAAGCTCAGCTTTTCAAGGCTGCTGCACCCGCCAAACGCGCCGATGCCTATACTTGTCACGGAGTTCGGGATTGTAAGCTCGGCAAGCGCGTAGCAGCCGTAAAAAGTCCCGGAGCTTATGCTTGTAATCGAGCTCGGTATGGCAAGCGCAGTCAAGGCTCCGCAGTTGTAAAAGGCGTAGTCTCCGATTGACGTAAGACGATTGGACAGCGTAAGCCTTGCAAGGCTGTCGCACCAGGCAAAAGCGTAACCGCCTATGCTTGTCACGGAATTTGGTACAGTCAGTTCGGTAAGCGCGTTGCAATCGCCAAAGGCATAGTAGCCGATAGTTACCAGGCGATCGGACAGCGCAAGCCTTGTAATATTGTAGCAGCCGGCAAACGCATATCCGCCTATGCTTGTCACGGAGTTAGGTATAGTCAGCTCGGTGAGCGAAAAACAACCGTGAAACGCGCTGTTGCCGATGCTTTCAAGCCCGTCGGGCAATGACAATTTTGTAAGATTGTTGCAGCCGCTAAACGCTTGCTCGCCTATGACCGTGACGGAGCTCGGTACGGTGAGCTCGGTCAAATTTACGCAACCGCTAAACGTATAGCTGTTTATTACGGTCAAGCTGTTGGGCAAGGTCAAGGCTAGCAAAGCATTGCAATTGCAAAACGCCGATTCTCCGATTGAAGCCACGCCGTTGTTGAGCGTCAATTTTTCAAGCGCGAAACAATTGCCGAACGCTCTTTTGCCTATGCTTGTTACGGACGCGGGAACGGTAAGCTCGGTCAGCGAATTGCAATTGAAAAACGCGGCCTCCGCTATCTCCTTAAGTCCGTTGGGCAGTACGAGTGTTTTTATCCTGCCGCTGTCGCTGTTAGCGGCAAAAGCGGACTCGCCTATTTGCGCGTTGTTGTTCGCCGTAAGCTTTACGCTTTCAAGATAGTTTTGACCGTAAAACGCGCTCTGCCCTATGGAAAGATCGGCGTCTGCCGAGATGTCCACGGCGAACAAGCAATAGTAGGAGAAGATGCCGCCGTTAAACGCGTTGTCGTTGACTGTGACGTTTTTGCCCGCAACCTTAAGCGCGTAAATCGTCGAGTTGTAATCGATAAAGCGCGGTATAACAACGTCATTGTCGCTATGGATATACAGCGTGCCTACGGACGTATAAGTGAAGGCGTCGGCGGAAAGCGTTACATTGCCGCTTAACTCCATGTTTTCTATATAGCCGCTTCTAATGCCGTAGGCGTCTATCGTCACGTCGCCTGCTATAACCACGTCCGAATACACATAACTGTTGCTAAACGCATAACCGCTTATGCGCACTATTCCGCCCTTTACGTTTACTTTGTCCATATGCGCGTAATAGAACGCATTGTTTTTTATTAAAACCGACGTTGTTCCTGTGACGGTAGCCTCCGCCTCATAGGAAACGGAAGCGTTAAACGTGTACGCGCCCACCGTCACGGTATCGCCGTAAATAGTCATTTTTTCAAACGCGGTGTTGGAAAACGCGCTGTCCTTAATATTGACGGACGAGGCGCCGGTCATCTTGATTTGGGTCAAGCTGTTTTGCGCGCTGTTGCTGCCCATCTCCAAAGCGTCGGCGGTGACGGTAAATTGA
Source organism: Clostridiales bacterium (assembly GCA_022508365.1). Taxonomy (GTDB): domain Bacteria; phylum Bacillota; class Clostridia; order Christensenellales; family Pumilibacteraceae; genus Anaerocaecibacter. Next base: position 6,579 of record JAFLVH010000051.1, read on the forward strand.
TCAACCGTGCAGCCGTAAAGCGCGTTGGCATTAATCGTAACCGACGTCGTGCCGGTAATATTTATTTCCGACGCGTAGCCGGTAAAGTTGTACGCGCCTATTTCCACCGCGTAGGCGTATACGGTAAGCTTGCTAAACGACGAGCTGTTAAAGGTGTAATTCCCGGCGGTAAACTTGTCGGAACACTTTATGTTTGCTTCCGCAAGTCCGCTGTGGAACACACGGTCGAATACAGTCAAATTGTCGCAATTAGCGGTGAAAACCAGCAAAGCATCGCCGTAAAATGCGCCGCTGTCAATCTCAAAGTTGCCGCCTTCGAGCTTGGCGGTTTTAAGCGCTGTGCAGCCGTTAAACGCAGACGCGCCCAAGGTCACGTCCGAGCCGCCTATGTAAAGCGATGTCAAGCCGTCGCAAAAGGCGAACGCGTCATCACCCACCGTAAGCGTTTGGGCGGAGATGGAAACGCTCTCGAGCGACGCGCACCTGCTAAACGCATTGGCGCCGATCCGCGTGACCTCCTTGGCAAACGTAGCGGACGTTATAAAGGTGTAGTCCGAAAACGCACCGACTATTACCGTAATGTCGTCCACGGTCTCGCCGTTATACGTAAACCCTTTTACATTCAGCGCGCCGTCGCCGTAGTAATCCACCAGGCTCCACTGACCGTCCAGCTTGTAATAATGCGCGTCGTTTACGATTATATTGTCAAGCGGCGTCACGTCAAACGAGGTGTAAACGGCGTATGCGTAGTAGGTTACATATCCGTTGGATGCGGAATGCGGATACATGGTCCTGTCGGTCAGATTGTACACCTCGTACAGCTTGTCGCAGCCGTAAAAAGCGTAATCGCCTATTGTGCCCAGCGCGGAGGGAAGCACCACCGACTTAATGCGCCTGCAACCGAAAAACGCACTGTTGCCTATTGCCGTGCACGACGAGGGAATGTCCGTATCGTACAGCATATAGCAATAGTAAAACGCGCGGTCGCCTATTGTCGTGCAGTCGTCCGAAACGTCTACCGCAGTGAGCGCACTGCAGTAACCGAATGCGTCCGATGCTATCACCGTGACGGTAGAAAGGTCTGCGGCGGAAAGCGCCGAGCAGCCGTAAAACGCGCTGTCGCCCACCTCCGTGCAGCCGACGGGCAGCGTTATTGCCGTAAGCGCCGAACAGCCGTAAAACGCCCTATAGCCTACGGTAAAGTCATTATTACCTGCAACGACGCGCTCCGGCAAAACCACTGTTTCAAGCGAGCTGCAACCGGAGAACACTTCGTCCGAGACGGTTTCTATGCCGGAGGGGAATGTAAATTCCTTCAGACTGACACAGCCGGAAAAAGCGCTCTCGCATATGACGTTTACGCCGTCCTCCACCGTAGCCGTCTCCAGATTTTCACAGCCGTAAAACGCTTCTACACCCACGGCGTTTACGTTGGACGGAATGTATACGGACGTAACGGTACTGTTGTCGCGGAACAACCTGCCGCGCAGCTCGTATTCGGTAAAGCTGTGCCCGTCCGCAATGATGACGCCGCTCTCGCCGGAAGGCAGGATTTGCTCCGCTTGCTCCTCCGGGTAGCGCACCAGGTACCACATGTTTTCGTTTTCCACAAAGTCATAGCCGTCGTATGACACAACGGTAAGCCGCGGCTCGTCCACCAAATGCACCTTAAGCGCATAGTACGCCACATAGCCGTACGTCACCGAGCCCACTACTATTCTGTCGCGCAGCGGCTCGCTGAAGTTGAACACCTCGTACAGAAAATAGCAGCCGTAAAAGGCATAGTTGCCTATGTATTCAAGGTGTTTCGGCAGAGTGATTACGTTAAGCTTTCTATTGTTTCTGAACGCTTCGTCATATATGTATCTCACCCCGTCGCCCAAAACGATCTCTCTGACGGACGTTCCGTAAAACGCTTGCGCGCCGATAAACTCGCAGTCCGTTATCTCCACCTTTACAAGCGACGTCGGAATCAAATCATAGTCCGACGCGCTGCCGCCGAACATGTACGCAAGATAGGTGTTGTCCTCTCGCGTCTCGCCGACAAACGGTGCAGTCAGATGCGCAAGGCTGTTGCAGCCGCCCAGCGCGTTGTATCCTACATACGACACGGTATCGGGCAAGACAAGCTCGGTAAGCTTTTCGCAGCCGTTAAACGCGCTGCCGCCTACGCTTACAAGCTCCTGCCCCAAATCGATGGCGACCAGCGAGCTACAGCCGAAAAACGAGTTGTTGCCTATAGTCGTCAATCCGTCATGATATACAATGTTAGTTATACCCGAGCAGCCGTAAAATGCGTTGTTTGCCACCGCGTCGGAATTCGTCACAGTTACCGATTTAAGCGAGAGTGGCACCGTCTCGCCGGCGGTAGCAGACTTAGCGCCGAACAAGTATGACAGGTACATATTGGCTACGCGAGACCCGCCCACAAACGGAACCGTTATGTTCTGCAGTCCCTCACAACCGTTAAACGCGCCGCGCGCTATGCTCTGCACGGAATCCGGTATGGTTATTTCGGTAAGACCGGTGCCGGCAAAAACCTCCTGACCTATTGTGACAAGCCCGTCGGGCAGAACTATCTCGGTCATGGATACGCAACCGGAAAAGGCGCGAGTGCTGAGCGTGGTGACGCCGGACGGAAGGTTTACGGAGACCAGCTTTACGCAGTTTTCAAACGCCGACTGCGATATAACCTCTATACTGCTGTCGTCGGCAAAATTAACGGACGCCAGACTTTCGCAGCCGCTAAAGGTTTCCGCGCCAAGCAAGACTACGCCCGAAGGAATGGTTATTGTCTTAAGCTCCAAGCAGTTTTTAAACGCCGCCGTGCCTATCTCCTCGAGCTCGGTGTTTTTTTCGAGAGAGAACGCGGCAAGACTTTTGCATTCCGCAAACGCCTCGTCGGCAAGACTAACGAGCGCACTTCCGTCAAACGATTTGATGGCGGTGCCGTAAAACGCGGCATAACCCACCGACTTAACCTGCGAGGGCAACACCGCTTCCGTCAGCTTTTCGCAGCCGTTAAACGCTCTTTCTCCCACAACCGGGGAGATAACTGTGTTAAACCGCACGGTGGTAAGCGAAGTAAAGCTTTCGCACAGCCCTGCGCCAATAGTGTCTATCTCGTCAATGACAAGCGTAGCAAGCTTAGGCACGCCTTTAAACAGCGAAGCGATTGTATACTCTTCGCCGCATTCAAAGTTTTTAAGATACAGCTCGGTCACTGCTGTGCTGTTGCCGAATATCGCGTACGACGCAGAGGTTGTGCCGTAATCGATTTCGCGGTCGATTTCTATCGTGCGCAATGCCGAACAATTGGCAAATGCGCCGTAGCCTAAGCTTAGCTTGTCGTCGCCCGATATAGTCAAGCTCTTTAAGCGGTTGCAGCCGCTAAAGGCGCCCTCGCCTATGACGGACGCATTGCTAAGCTCCACCGACTTGAGCGCGGTGCAGCCTGTAAAAGCATAATCGGCTATTGCCGTCACGTTTTTAAATGTTATGCTCTCAAGCGCGGTGCAGCCGTAAAACGCCATTGCGTCTACTTCTATCTCGCCGACAAGGTTGACCTTTTTTATGTTTTTGTTTCCGGCAAAGGCGGACTTGCCCACGCGCACGACACCGTGTCCGTCTATGCTTGCAGGCACAGTAATTTCCGACCTTCCGCCGCGCACTCCGGTCACGTATATATCGCTGCCTTCCGAACGGTCGCCGCCCACAAACGCGTAGTACACGCCGTCGTGCAAAAATTTGTCCTCGGTGGCGACAAACCTAGTCGTGTATATCCATATGGCGACAAACGCCGCAACAAGCAATGCCAGGGAGATAATAAGCACCGTCATGGGCATCTTAAGCGAGCGCGGCTCTACCGCAACGCCCTTTTTGCCCGCCTTTTTAAGTATGTTGGCGGGCACGGCAGGCTCAACCACCTCGTCTGCCATTCGGTACTTAGGCAGTTCTTCCTCGTTTCCGGAGCTGTATACGAATTTTCCGAACTCCGCGTCGACAACGATTACTCGGCAATCTATACATGTGGGCGCAACCGGGATTTTTGTCTCCACGGCAAACGGCTTTTTGGGATAACCGGTAAATCCGTCCACGCGCACGCTTTCCGCCGCTATCTTCTCGCCGAGGTCGTTAAACTGCTCCACAAGCAATGTCGCGCCGGTCACGGGCTCCGTGCGGTTGTTGACAAGCTTAACCAAAAGGTACCGCTTGTCGTTTTCGGTAATAATCAGAAGCTGCTTTGCGGAAACAAAGTTCTCCGCCTGCGGATATTGGCAAGTGCTTTTGCTTACAATCTCGTATTGCTTTTTCTTTTCGCTCATAAGCCCTTACCCGCCTTTTTGCTCGCGCCCTTGTTGTTTTTTATCAACACCAAAACCAAGGTGAGCAGCATATCCGCAGCCGCCACTACGCTGCCTATGATTACGGTAAATAGCGTGCTCTTGCCCTCAACAAGAAGGCTCTCGCTGAACAATCCGCCGAATAGGTACGTGCAGCATATCCTAATCCCCAAAACGGTTACGGCAACAAGCAACGCGCTGCACAACGCAAAAATAAGCACGCGCACAAAGGAAACACGACTTAGCACACGGGACGGAAAAATTATGTCGTCCACACCGTTTATGTTAATCGACACGTAAGAGGCTTCCTCGGGCAGCTTTATGACGCGCGTATAGCCCGTCTCGGCGGGCAGCTCCTTTACATTGAGGATGCACCGCACCTTGTCGTCACTGCCGAATACCACTATGTCGTAGTCTAAATACTTAAATCTTTTGCTCAGCTTGCACACAAGCACCTTATCGCCGTCGCGCACAGCCAAGACGTATTTTTTTATGTATCGGCGCACCGACGGGGACGGCTCGTAAAGTATGCTCTGATCGCGCCTGCCCACCCGCGATTTTATTCCGCGGTCGCAGGACCCGGTAAGCGCGCACTTGTTATGCAAAAACAGCTTGGGCAATACCAAAGTAGCTACAGACAAAAATATAGCTATAATAGCAAGCAATGCAAATATCCAAACAGCCATTCTTTGTTCTCCTTTGGTAGTTGCGCCACGCCCGTGACGCCGCTTAAAAAGGCAAATTTTGCCTGATAATATGGTATCACATTTTATTCCGCCGCGCAAGCAAAATAAAGGATTATCTTTATGTAGGCTATAAAAAATGATAGGCTTTTACACCTATCATTTCATTCTTAATTCTTAATTAAAAAACCGCCCGAATGGGTGTTTGTGATACGGAATATCACAAACACCCAATGAAATTCGCCTTACGG
>JAFLVH010000052.1 GCA_022508365.1 Clostridiales bacterium
GTTACACTACGCACGCTTTCCAAGCGTGTGCCTTCAGCCGCTCAGCCATCTCTCCTTACTACCCCGCGCCTTTTGGCGTGGGGTTATTATTACATTTATAATTACGCTGCAAAGATGCGCGCACAGTCTCCGAAGATTAACGCTTGGAGAACTGCGGAGCCTTACGCGCCTTCTTAAGACCGTACTTCTTGCGTTCCTTCATTCTGGGATCGCGGGTCAAGAAGCCTGCCTTTTTAAGCGCGGGACGGTACGTCGCGTCCACATTGCAAAGCGCACGGGAAATGCCGTGACGGATAGCGCCCGCCTGGCCGGTATAGCCGCCGCCGCGAACGTTGACGATTACGTCGAACTTGCCCATTGTATCGGTTTCCGCGAACGGCTGATTGACTATGAGCTTGAGCGTGTCGAGCGGGAAATAATCGTCGAGCGTACGCTTGTTGATTGTAATGGTGCCCGAGCCGCCTGCCAAAATACGCACGCGCGCGACCGCCTTTTTACGTCTGCCGGTACCCCAGTACTGAACTTTCTTTTTTGCGGAAGATTTAGCTGCCATAGCTTGTCACCTCTACTTATTGTCCTTATCTTTGTGGAGCTCTATAACGAGCGGTTTGGGCTGCTGTGCCTCGTGATTATGCTCTGCGCCCTTAAACAGCTTGAGCTTTTTGATCATGGCTCTGCCGAGCGAATTTTTGGGGAGCATGCCCTTGACTGCCTTTTGGACTGCCTTATCCGAATTTTCCTCGAGGAAATGCGAATACTTTTGCTGTTTGAGACCGCCCATATATCCGGTGTGGTATGTCCTGAGCTTTTTATTAAGCTTGTCGCCTGTAAGCACTACCTTATCGGTGTTGATGACTATAACAAAATCGCCGACGTCTACGTTGGGCGTGTACTCGGGCTTGGTCTTGCCCTTGAGCACGGACGCGACAACGCTTGCTAATCTTCCCAGCGGCACGCCTGCCGCGTCGACCACGTACCAGCTACGCTTGTATTCCTTGTCTCCGATCTTGTAATCGGCTGACTTGGAAACTACCTTTTTTGCCATTAATGTTTTCATCGAAAACAACCTCGTAAAAATTTTTTATCCGGACATTCGACCAAGCATAGCGGCGCAGTCGCTCGGGAATAGCAACATGCCGCACACACTATTAAAACGTCCTAAGCGCAAACGTTTCACGCCGCCGCGCTCTACGCACTTTTCCGCGGCCCACCGGGGAAGGTAAAACCGCACTTTTGCAGTGCAATGTATATTATAATGTATAAAAAAAGAAATGTCAAGCGAATTATGAATTCAGAATTCGGAATTCGGAATTATTTTGAGCGGCAAAACAACCAATAATTCCGAATTCATAATCCTTAACTCCGCATTTTCTTTTTATGCGCAAAAATTCCACAAAATCAGACAAAAAGGCATAAAAAGCGCACGGCGAAATTCGGTGAAAAATGTTGATTATTGTAGCATAAAACCTTACAATATACGTATGGAAAACAATAGCGACCTCTTATCCGAATACGTTGCCGTGCTTGGTGACTCGTCCTTTCGGCTTACCGCGGAACGACTTATCATGAAGTGCGGAGTGCGCTCCGACCTAAAAGGCAGCAACTGCCTTGTGGACGCGATAATACTGTACGGCACCGAGCTGTGCACCGGATTCTGCGAGATCTACCGCATTATCGGCGAAGTACGCGGTATAAAACCCAAGTCGGTTATGCGCGAAATATCTTACGCCATAGTGCAGGCGTTTGGCATTGTCGAGCGTCTGTCCAAGCTTGTAGGCGTCCCACTCACCCAAAACGACATTCACAGTGGTTTGGTTATCGCCTACCTCGGCAAAATATTCAAGCACCCGGACCTGGCGCTTTACGCGTAGAGAGTTTAGAGTCAAGAGTGGATTAATAATGTTGCGCTGCGCGCGTTTAATTAATGAGGTCCTTCGCGTGCGCTCAGGGTGACAAAACGAAGTAGCCCTACGCGCGCTTTAAGAATAGTAAAGTTTACCCACCTGTCATTCTGCATTCTTAATTCTTAATTCTGCATTCGATAAATCGTTTGCCTTTTTGTCGTTAATGGTATATAATAGTACAAATATTCTTAACGAGGCAGGTAAAAATGGATTTGACATACAAGAGGCGCAACGTTTACGCAACGGCGGACAAGGCGGAATTAAAGCGGATAATGGACTACGCAGAGGGCTACAAAAGCTTCCTTGACGGCGCCAAAACCGAGCGCGAAGCCGTAACCTACACCGTAGCGATGGCGGAAAAGGCGGGCTATAAGCCGTACACTCTCGGCGACAAGATAAACAAGGGCGACAAGCTGTACTACAACAACCGCGGCAAAGCGTTGTTTCTTCTTCGTACCGGCAAGGCGGACCTCGCCAAAAACGGAGTGCGCATTCTTGTCGCGCACATAGACAGCCCGAGGCTTGACCTCAAGCAAGTTCCGCTTTACGAAAAGGCGGGCATGGCGTATCTTAAGACGCACTACTACGGCGGAATCAAAAAGTATCACTGGCTGACTATTCCGCTTGCGCTTCACGGCGTAGTCGCGCTCAAAGACGGCAAGACCGTTTCAGTCAATATCGGCGAAGACGACGCGGATCCCGTGTTCTACATAACCGACCTTCTCCCCCACCTCTCGCAGGACCTCAACCGCAAGACCATCGGCGAGGGCTTTGAGGCGGAAAACCTGAATATCCTAATCGGCGGCATCCCTGCGGAAAACGAGGACAAGGACGGCGTAAAAAAGAATGTGCTTAAACTGCTCAACGAGAAGTACGGCATAACCGAAGAGGATTTTTTGTCCGCGGAGCTTCAAGCGGTGCCTGCGGCGAAGGCAAAGGACGTCGGACTTGACCGCGCGTTTATTGCCGCGTACGGGCATGACGACAGCGTGTGCGCGTATCCCGAGATAACCGCCACACTTGAATCGAACACCGACCAGACCGTGCTAACCATACTCGCCGACAAAGAAGAAATCGGCTCCGAAGGCAACACCGGCATGCAGTGCGTGCTCATTGACGATTTACTCAACGAGATAGCAAAGAGCTACGGAGTAAATGCCGCGCTTGTGCGTTCCAAATCCATGTGCCTATCGGCGGACGTCACGGCGGCGTACGACCCGGACTTTGCGTCCGCGTTTGAGGAGAACAACGTCGGACAGGTAAACTGCGGCGTTACAATGAACAAGTTTACAGGCGCGCGCGGCAAGTCCGGCAGTAACGACGCGTCGGCGGAATATATAGGATATCTCCGCGGCGTGTTTGAAAAGGCAGGCGTAATTTGGCAGACCGGCGAGCTCGGCAGAGTTGACCTCGGCGGCGGCGGCACGGTAGCCAAGTACATTGCCAAAATAAACATCGACACCGTGGACATGGGCGTTCCCGTGCTTTCCATGCACGCCCCCACCGAGCTTATTAGCAAAGCGGACTTGTACACGGCATACAAGGCATTTGCCGCATTCATTAAATGATGAATGCGTAAAGTTCAGAGTTAAGAGTTAAGAATTAAGAGTTATAAATAAGGATAGATTTTAAAAAATTGCCGCGCAAATTTGCGCGGCAATTATAATTTATGAGCAGAGCGCATTTCATATCACTCTCTGAACTCTACACTCTTAACTCTGAACTAAATAAAAATCCGCCCGCAGGCGGAATTTTTTATTTAAGGTCGTCTTTAGTTCTTGCAAACTCTATTACGTCTCTTATATTCGCCATGCCTGTGACGTACATAAGCATGCGCTCGAGCCCCAGTCCGAAACCGCTGTGCGGCACACTGCCGAACTTGCGAAGATCGAGATAGTTTTCGTAATCGGAAAGCTTCATACCGCGCGACTTGATTTCGTTAAGAAGCTTATCGTAGTCCGCCTCGCGTTCCGAACAGCCTATTATCTCGCCCACGCCCGGCACAAGTAGGTCGGTCGCGGCAACGGTAACGCCGTCGGGGTTCTGCTTCATGTAGAAGGATTTTATCTTGCGCGGATAGTTGACAACAAACACCGGCTTTTTAAAGTACTCGTCGGTAAGGTAACGTTCGTGTTCGGTCTGTAAGTCCAGTCCCCATTCGACGGGATACACAAACTGCTTGCCCGACTTTTTAAGCACTTCTATAGCGTCGGTGTAGTCTATGCGCGCAAAGTCGCTGTCCGCAACGTTTTGAAGCTTTGCTATCAGTCCGGGCTCAAACCGCTCCTCAAAGAACTTCAGCTCGGCGGCGCAATGCTCCAAGACGTACGTCGTGATATACTTGATCATATCGGTGGCTATGCCGATTATGTCGTCTATGTCTGCAAACGCGACCTCGGGCTCCACCTGCCAAAACTCTGCGGCGTGGCGCGGCGTGTTGCTGTTTTCGGCGCGGAAGGTCGGACCGAACGTGTAAATCTTGCCGAGCGCAGTCGCCATGACCTCGCCCTCGAGCTGACCGGACACGGTAAGCCCGGCGCTCCGTCCGAAAAAGTCCTTTTTGTTATATTCCTCTTCGGTCTTGACCGTGGGGTCGAAGCCGACGGTTGTCACCTTGAACACCTCGCCCGCGCCCTCGCAGTCGCTGCCCGTGATAATGGGCGAATGCACGTAATAGTAACCGTTTTTGTGGAAAAACTCGTGTATGGCGTAGGACAGTTCACTGCGCACGCGGAACACTGCGTTAAACGTGTTGGTGCGCACGCGCAGGTGCGGAATGGTGCGCAAAAATTCCATGGTGTGCCGCTTCTTTTGCAGCGGATATGTGCTGTCGCTGCCGCCGAGCAATTCCGCGCTTTCCGCCTGTATCTCATATGTCCCCTCGCGCTGACCCTCGACAACCTCGCCGGTTACGGAAAGCGCCGCGCCGAGAGAAAGCATGGGCGCAAGTTCGCCTGTGAACTTGGACTTATCGAACACCACCTGCGTATGAGCAAGCTCGGTGCCGTCATTGAGCTCGGCAAACGCCACGTTCTTGCTGTCGCGCGAGGTGCGCACCCAGCCGCACACCGTGACTTTTTTGCCGACGTGTAATCCTTTCCGAATTTCCTTTAAATCAACGTGTTGCATAGTAAAGACCATACCTAAAAATTGTTATAGTAATTATAATCCAACAAAGCGCGATTAGTCAAGAAAATGTGCGCATATTTTTGCTCTATTAACACGCGTATAAAACTTCGCAATACGAACATACTACAATCACTATGGAAAATTCAGTTAGTGTAAATCATCAAAGAAGACTGTCGAGCATGGCGCTCTTTTGGGTGTGCCTGCTCACAACCGTAGGAATAGGTCTCACCATTTCCTACTGCTCCGGCATATTCGGTGGCGTCACTGCGTACGCTTCCCGATTGCCGTTCCGAATCCCCAGAGGCTGGGTTATAGCTGCGCCGCCGGTGCTGTTTGCGCACATGGGCATTGCGCTTTACCTTGTTCTCGACAACACGGTATCCGGCTACACCGAGCGCATGGTTCGCGGGTGGACGTGGGCGTTTTGGATTACGCTGTTTATAGCTACCTCTATCACGCCGTACTTTATCTACCACGGCATGCCGATAGCCGCCTACGTTATGTCCACGATAGCGACGGCGCTTGCGCTTGGAACTACCATACTGTGCTACCGCAGCTCCGCGGCAGCCGGCGTAGTGATGACCGTGTTCCTCATTGTGGTTACGCTCATCATGGTGTATCTCGGCTACTGGGCATTCTAATCAATCCGGAATAATGAATTCGGAATTAAGAATCAGAGGGATAATCTTATCCCTCTTTTTCTTTATAAGCAAAAACACAAAGCATCCACAGAAGCTTAAAATGGCAAAATGCATAAGTGACGCGCAGGGATTGCGTAGGCGATTTATTCTGTGAGCAGGACACGCGCCACGTTCGTAGCAGCGCTACGGGCGCGGTGCGTGGACGAACTCACAGAGCAAATCGGTAGCAGGACCGCGCACGAGCTTGTGCATTTTGCCATAAAATGCAAAACGGCCGAACATGTCGACCGTCTTGCTATAAAATAAGGGGGAAAATGATGAGCGAATTAATGTTGCAATCCGATTAGCACAACAGCATCACGTTGATTGCAAGCTTATTATAAGTCCGTCTGCGCGTGAATGTCAAGCGATTTGACGGTGTTTTTAAAAATTTTTTTTGTTTTCTCTATAGCATTATATGCCTTAAAAGCAGAAATATTACTATTTATTTGTTTTTTTATCGGATCTTTCGGCGGTTTCGGTCTTTTCCGAGTTGCTCGTTTTATTTTCGTTCTTCTTCTTTTGCTCGGCGAGGCTGCGCGCTCTTATCTGTTTAAGTATGGACGGCGGAATTACGGAAAGAATGTCCTTTGCCTCGGGCATGACGTCCAGCGCGGTCTCAATAAACTCAGCGCCGTTGACCTTGTCCTTTAGCTCCTTGCCGTTGTCCAGATACAGCGTGCCCACCAAACACCTTGCAAGGCCTTCCCACTCGCCGCCCTTTTTGACCACCTTTAGAAAACGGTCGGCGGCGTCTGCGGCGTGGCGCTTTTTTATCTCGATAAGCCCGTCAAGCATTGTTCGGAACGCACCCTTAAACGGTCTGTCTGTGACCTTACGGAAAAAGTCGCCGTTCTGTGCCGAGTTGATATCGGTGGCGGCTATGGCAAATATCCTTTTGCGCGCTAGAGCCCCTACCTCGTCGGCGTGCCCGTTGGACTTAGTTCCCTCCGCATCGCAGCGGCAATATATGTCCATTGCGGCATTTCTATCCGGTTGGACGCCCAAGCCCAGCTCGTAGCAGACCGCCATGTTATATAGCGCGCAACTGTCATTTCTCTCTTCCGCGCGGGTTTTAAAAAGTTTAAAGCCATCCTCGGCTTTGTGCGCTTTTATATCCAAAATGCCAAGCCTGAGTGCGGCGTCCTCGTCCCCGGCTTGCGCTGCGCGCATATAGCAGTCCCTTGCCTTTTTAAGATCCTTGCCGACGTACGCGCCCAGCTCGTAATAGTAGCCCATATTAAACAGCGCCGCGGTGTGATTGCCGCTTGCGGCTTTTTTCATGTACTTGACGGCTGTCGCACTGTTTTGCGGCGTGTAGGTGGCAAGCGCAACGGCATAGGCATACTGACCTTCGGGGCTTTTAAGGTCACTCTTAAGCTCTTTAAGCTTACGCTTTATATCCTTGGCTGGCATGGGCTCGGGCTCCTCGTTGCCGGCAAAGTCGGCAAACGCCGGCTTATGCAGCGCGCAATACTCGCCGAGCGCAGCATACGTGTAGGCGTAGCCCTTGTAAATATACTCCTGCGCTGTTGTGTCGCTCTTTAGCTTGGCGGCAAGCACAAGCGAAAACACGGCTCCTACAGGCGGAATGATATCCATTATGCCCGCAACAATGCACAGCTTTTTTAACGAGTTTTTTGATAGCATAATGTTGTAAACGCAGGCCATGATAAACGCGCCGTACGTCAAGCACAGGCAGAACGATATAACGTAAAGCGCACCGGCGCTGTCTAGCACATACATTAGAAGTTGAATCAAAAACAGCACGGCGCTCATGCCGAAAGTAAACACGGTGGCAAGCCCGACAACGGACGCGCACGAGGTTTTTTTTGTGAGCATAATAAGCGCTGTCACCTGTATAACGACAAACAACACCAGTCCGATATTTACATAGAACAATATAAACGCCAGAGATTGCGGATTGGAAACAGAACCTATAATCGCGCTCACTGTCGCAAAACCGACCTTGCTCACCTTTCACCCTTTTTAATAGAAGTGTATGTATTATATCAAATACACCCCACCTTGTCAATATGTTTTTTAATTAAGAATTAATAATTTCGGCTTCGCTCCGCGCGGTTTAAAAGTAGTGCGGCTTCGCCTAGACCCCTCGACAAGCTCGGGGTGATGGGTCTGCCGTACCACATATCATTCTTAACTCTTAACTCTTAACTCTAAACTCTTAACTGACTAAAGCTCCGCCGCGTTTTGGTCCTTGTAGCCCTCGCCGTAAATTTCGAGCGCCGACGACACGATGATAAACGCGCGGTCGTCGTACTTTTTTATAACGTCGCGCAGGCGCGGATACACGTAGTTTTTTATTACGCACATGACAATCACCTTATCGGCGCCGGAATACGCGCCTTTGCCGTCTATAACGGTTGCGCCCACGTCGAGGTCCTTGAGCAGTCCGTCGCATATAGGCTGTGCACGGTCGGGCGTTGTCACTACCTGCACTATCATCGCAGAATTTCCGCCGTACAGCACGCGGTTGAACATAGCGCTGAACACGACAAGCGATATAATGGTGTTGAGCATAAGCTCGAGATCTCTGTAGACGATAAATGCAGCCATAACGATAATAAAATCTATCATCACGGAAAATATGCCGGTCTTTATGTAACGGAATTTTTTGCGGAGCAGCTTGGTTAATACGTCGGTGCCGCCTGTGCTGCTGCCCGTGCGGAATACAAGTCCCAGTCCGCCGCCAAACAGCGCGCCGCCCACCAGAGCCGCAATTATACTGCTGACGCTCTGCATGTACGGAACAACAAGCCCCCAAAGCTCCATAAGCGCCGAAGACAACCCGACAACTAAAAGCGAGGTCAGTGCAAACATTTTTCCTATACAAAAATATCCGATGATAAACAGAGGAACATTGATTATAAGTATCAGCCATGCCGTGCCTATAACGCCGCCCGTCGCGTTGCTTATAAGTATGGATATACCTGTAACACCGCCTGCCGCCATACCGGTGGGGTCTAAGAACGCCGCAACGCCAAACGAATATATAATGCAGCCCAAAAGCACCATTGCGCTCTTTTTCAAAATATTCAATTTGGCTTCCTTGGTCAACGGGGTTCTCTTTTTCTTTTCTGCTTCAGCATTCTGTTTTTGTTTTTTACTCATATAAGTTCTCCTTTTTTCTCATCTACTTGTCATCGGCGGTTCCGTACGCCTTGGCAAGCCCGCCCTCGGCGGTTTCGCGGTATATGCGCGACATATCCTTGCCGGTCTTATACATAGTTGCCACAACCATGTCAAACGAGATCTTGCGCGAATCGGTCAAAAAGTTAGCCAGGTTTACGGCGTTTATCGCGCGCATGGCGGCAACGGCGTTTCGCTCTATGCACGGAATCTGCACTAAGCCCTTAATCGGATCGCACGTAAGCCCCAAATGATGCTCGAGCGCAACCTCGGCCGCGTACTCTATCTGACCAATACTCATGCCGAACAGCTCGCCGAGAGCCGCCGCCGCCATAGAGCACGCCGTGCCTATCTCCGCTTGACAACCGCATTCCGCGCCGCTGATGGAAGCGTTGGTCTTTACTACGTTGCCGACGATTCCGGCGGTCAAAAGCGCGTTTACAATCTTCTCGTCGGAATATTTATACTTGTTCTTGTAATAGTACAGCACCGCGGGAAGCACACCTGCCGCGCCGCATGTGGGCGCCGTTACAATCCTGCCGCAGGACGCATTCTCCTCGCCAACCGCAAAGGCAAACGCACACACAAGCCTGTTCTCGCGCGTCATACCGTCCTCGAACACATTGTTGGTTGCATACAGTGTTTTAGCCTTGCGCTTGACGTTAAGTCCGCCGTCCAGCACGCCGTCCGTCTTTAGTCCGCGCGCTATAGCGTCCTGCATGACGGTCCAAACCTCAAACATGTAATCTCGTATGCCATTTACGTCAAACCGTTCGGCATACTCAAAAAGCCTTATGTTGTTTTGCGCACAGTACTCCTCTATCTCGCGAAAGTTTTTGTGCGGATAGCAGTCAGGAGACGTATTCTTTTTGCCCTTTACCTTGTACGCGCCGCCGCCTATGCTGGTCACGCGCCACTTGGCGGACACCTCGCCGCCCGTGTACCCTATTATGTCAAAGGTATTGGGGTGCGGCAAATCCTTTTTTTCGGGATCGAATTCGACGGTGACGGGAATGTTACCAAACGTCTTAGTTATCACGCGGTCGGTCATGTGCCCCTTGCCCGTCTTGGCGAGCGAGCCGTAGAGCATAACCTTGTATGTATCCAAGCCGCCGTACTCCGCCAAAAAATCCCTACAGGCATTTTCGGGCGCAATCGTGTGCGAACTGGACGGACCCATGCCGCATCTAAAAAGCTCGGTAAGTGACTTCATGTTAACCTCGGCGTGCAAAATTTGTCAAAACCATTATATTATATATTATATTAGCGAAAATTGTCAAGACGGAAAAGACGTGCAAACCACACAAAACTTTTATGCGCGGCGTCTGTCCGTTTCCACAAAGTTTTCGCAGCAGCTTTCGGGATCCACGTCCTTTGGGTTGTACCTGTCAAAGAATGTGCAGCACGTATGCGACGGAATCAAATAGTGGTCGTGCCAATATTCCTCTGTCACGCGATAATAGTGACAATACTTACATGCTTGTTTTTCAGCTTCATTCATAATAACCTCATCAAGATGAACAATATAATATACGATAATTATAATACCGGCTTGACTAAAAGTCAATGTATAAAAGACCGTATAAATCCGCGATAAAAATTTGCAAACCTGTTGACATCTTGATTAACCTATGTTACAATTTTGATAGTGAGTATATCAAAATGATATGCAGACTATCAATATGGGGAAACAAATGACTATAAAGGACGCTAAAACCAATTTTATAGTGGACGAAGCAATTCGCTTATTTTTTGAACGCTCCGTAAGCGATGTGACAATGCACGACATAGCCGCCGCTGCGGGCGTGGGCGAAGCCACCGTCTACAGGTATTTTTCCACCAAGCACAACCTGGTTTGCGCCGCCGCGACTCGGCTGGAAAAGCGAATATTCGAAACATACTTCGACTTTGGCGGCGCGAAGAGCGGCATGGAAAAGCTGGAGCTGTTTTACGGAACCTACCTAAAGATCTTTTGCACGCACCGCGAGTTTTATAAGTTTATCAACGAGTTTGACGCATTTATGCTGAGCGAGGGAAAGACGGACAACAACGAGTACGCGTCCGGTCTGGATATGTTTAAAACGCTGTGCTTTGATGCCTACGAACAAGGCGTGGCGGACGGCAGCATAAAAAAGATTGATGACTTTAAAACATTTTACTACGCTACGACCCATGCGCTGCTTGCGCTGTGCAAAAAACTTTCCACCGCCGATATAGTTCGGCAAGACCTGGAGTCCGACAAGGAAAAAGAAATCGCCGCCTTGACGGAGATTATACTGTTCAGACTTAAGCGTTAAATAACCCTGCGCGTCCGACTCAGGGCAAAATTAAAAAAGGAGGCAAGCGTTTTTCGGACGAAACGCTTACAAAGGCAATGAAAAGACTGTCAAAAAAACAAATGTGGATTTTTGCGGTAGGACAGCTCGGCTGGTCAACACTCAGCGGAATAATCAGTGCTTGGTTTGTCACCTTCTACCTACCCACCTCATCAGACATTGCGGACGGCGCCATGCAATACATAGTGCCCGGGCTTGTCATCGGCGGCTTCCTCACCGTCTTAGGCTTGGTGACGGCGTTAAGCCGCGTGTTTGACGCGGTGACAGACCCGTTAATCGCGTCGCTGTCCGACCGCAGCAAAAACAAGCGCGGACGGCGAATTCCGTTTATGCAGTACGCGGCCATACCGCTTGCCGTCGTAACGGTGCTGCTGTTTTGCGCGCCAAACCAAGCGATAAGCGGTTGGAATATCGTTTGGATCTCTGTATTCATCGTGCTGTTCTACCTGTTTATGACAATGTACTGCACGCCGTACAACGCGCTCAT
>JAFLVH010000053.1 GCA_022508365.1 Clostridiales bacterium
GTCCTTATCGAGCTGAAGCGCAAGGAAGGTGTAGAAGTCCGTAAGCTCCATACCGGCTGCGGTAAACTTGATAAAGCGATTTTCCGCCGTGCCGCCCATGCTCTCGTTGAGGGACTCCATCTGATTGTACATTATGACACCAAATTCATCCACCTGCTTTTCTATATTGAAGTCCTTGGAGAACAAGCCGACAAGGCTGAGCATTGCGTCGTAGGTGTCCTCTTGCATCGGCTCGTTGTCGGTATCGGCGCGGTTGCGGACGTCCACATGCATCGTGGAGGCGTAGCCCTTGGGTTTTCCTGCTTCGTCCGTACTGATGTCATCCGTGTCAAACGTAACCGTGACAAAAAGCGTATCTGCGGAAATCATCTCGCGTATCTTGCCCGCACCGGACATCAGCTTGTCAAGCGGAATAGACAGCGTAATCGCAAGCAGTCCGTGCGTTACATTTTCGCCGTTTTCCTGCACTTGGATCTCGCTTGTCTCAACCTTGACTAAGCTGTATGACGAAGTATTTTCGTTATCTCCCTTATTGTCGGTGAGCAAGGCAAGCAGCTCGTCATCATCCATAACAGGCTTAAGCTCCGACAGCGGTCTGTTGTCGTGCGCCAAACCGTCCGATTCGTTTACGCGCAGCTTGCTCGTGCTGAACCCTTTCATGTAATCGGTGAGCTGTTTAAAGGTCTCTACCTTTTCCCCGCCTTGGGGTTCTATCAAATAGTATTTGTCAAAAACTTCGGATATAAAGCCGCCGTAGCCATCGTTGTTGCTTGAATCAATCTTTGCAGGGTTGTTGAGGTCGCGTATTACATTGCGGAGCTGCGCAGATGAGACAACCGGTTGATTGTTGTCATCCACAAGCACTGTGTCGGCAATTACCGTAAATATGTCCGGCAGCACTATAGACGCGCTATCGCCCAACCACGCGTTCTGATCCGGGTTCAACACATACGAGGAGGGAACAACCTCGGCGCCCAGTGAGTTTTCCAACTGGTCTAGCATCTCTGTAAGAACCTTGCCTATGTCGTCGGCAATGTTATCGAGATTGAGGTCGGGAACTAATTTTTCCAGCGTCGCAAGCGCGCGGTCTGTGTTGTAGCACGAATTGATTATGTACTCAGGCGCGTCGCGCGTTATGCTTCTGTCCCGAGTGACGTCAACCGTAATGGTGAGCAATACGGATTCCGGCATAAGCCCGGTAACCAGCTTGCCGATCATACTCTCCTTGTCATCCGCAAGGCTTCCGAGAAGTCCGCTCAAATCCACCTGGATCGCAAGCATCGCGTAAATGTGATCGTCTACGCCCGCCTTTTCGACAAACGTCAAGGCCTCCAGAGTGAAGCTGAGGTCTTGCATGCCGCTGTCGTCGGTGAGCTTGCCCATCTGCTTGGAAAGCGCCGCGCCGAGCATTCTGTCGGTTATGTACAGCTTGACGTCGTCGGAAGTGTCCTCCACCAAATCGTTGAACTTGGCGCTGTCTATCTTATCAAGCAAATCTTTGGAGCCTTTATTTGATTCGTTGGAGCCGTCAAGCGAAACGCCGAGCATCTCCAGCACCGCGGTTAAATTTTTGTCCGGACCAAAGTTGATAGCGTACGCCCTTTCTATTTCCTCTATAAGTTGTGTCTCGTAGTCTATTCGGTCGCTCTCTTTGCCGCCCGTTTCCATGTATGTAGGCGTACCGTTTACCATGTACCACTTGTCATAGCGGTACGGAGTGAGCCTGCCTAACTGCTCTGTTCTGTCGGACAAAAGCGCTTGAAGAACAAACAGGAAGTCGTCCTTGGTAAGCTTTTCGCCCTCTGCCATGCCCTCGCTTGCCATCTTTGCCACAGTGTCAAGCAGATCCATGGATATCGTACCCTTGCTTGCACTTGTAAAGTCCATCTTTTCGGTGGCGCTTTCGAGCATGGGCACTATGTCACCGGCAAATTCGTCGATGAGCTCCTGCAATGTTTTGGCATCCTCGCCGCCCGTCAGCTTGAGCACGCCGTTTATCAGCTTGTTGGCGCGCGCACGCTCGGCTTTGTTCATATCGTTAATCTTTATCTCCGCCTTGTTATCCTCGCCGATGAGCGGAATGGACACGGTAAGATAAAGGTTTTCGGGCAGTATAACGTCGCCGATCCAGCCGACAATGCCGCCTGCCCAGCCCTGACCGACCTCGTTCATAAAATGCCTAATCGCTTGATTGGCAGCTTTTTGCAGTCCCAACCATACGGTAATCTCGGCAGACGACGCCTTTACCTTGCCCGTTTCCTTGTCGTTGCTCGCGGTAAAGCGAATCTGCTTTAATGCAACTACCCGGTCTATCCTGACAATATCCGACACGTCTTTAAGCGAATCCATTTGGCTCGCGTTTTTAAGCACGGATTTTAAAACGGAGTTTATAAACGCCGCAAGCTGCTTGTCGTTGAGATTAAATATGTATTCGTCCTTCTCCGGATAGCTGTTCAACCGTTCTATGTCTATGTTATCGCGATTGAGAACGCCGACAATCATGTCCATAAAAATGTCCGTGATGCTCGAATCGTCCTCGCCGCTTTCGCCGCCCTCTGCGGACGCGTTTAGGGATTTTGCGGTTTGACCGCCGCCTATATACTTATCTATAGCGGACTTAAGCGCCGAGTCAAAATCCACTTCCGCGCTGTCCTTGAGCAGAATATTGCGCTTGATCTCGTTGTAGAATCCGTTAAGATCCTTTTGCGAAAATTTGCGCGTTACAACATCGTCGTCGTCCGTCCAATACAAATCGTTTATGACGCCGACAACATCCCCTATCGACATGTCTAAATACTGCTTGGAATACTTATCCCCTAACACCCAGCCGGTGATAAACACAGCCAAAAAGAGCACTAACCATACAATCAGCGAAATCAAAAAGAACCTGAATAAGC
This sequence comes from Clostridiales bacterium, assembly GCA_022508365.1. Classification (GTDB taxonomy): domain Bacteria; phylum Bacillota; class Clostridia; order Christensenellales; family Pumilibacteraceae; genus Anaerocaecibacter. The sequence continues at coordinate 2,898 of JAFLVH010000053.1, forward strand.
ATCCGTGCTTTTTCTTTGCTTTTATTCCGCCGTTTTGCTCGACGGCTTCCTCATCGGGAACAGCGACTTTTTTTGACATACAAAACTCCGCTTAAAGAATTTCTTAACCAAATTATACACTTAACCCAACCTGTTTGTCAACGATTAAAACAAATACTAATCTTATTCTAATGCGATTTTAATATTCTAATCAAATTCTAAGAATAACACGGTTTTTTGTGCCCACGCCGCAGTCACTGTCCGCGCCTCATAAGCATATAAAGGAAAAGAGGTTGTCATGAATGATTTTGTAATTGCTATAGGCGGCGCCGACGCCGGAGAAACACCGTTTATGCCGTTTGTGGGGAAAAGATTCGACGGAGTAAAATGCGCCGCTTGGGCGCGGCTCATGCTGGAGATTGCGCTCTTGCGGTGCGGGTTTGACGTTTACGATAGGCACACGCCCGTCACCGACACGCAGGAGCTTATACTGCAGTCCAATCGTCACGCCGCCGATTGCATCGTGGTGCTGTCGTGCGGCGCGTTCGGGTCGAGAAAGAGCTTTAACGACGTACGAGGAAGCGCTGTCAAATATTCTCCCGGACGGTTCGGCGCAAAATCCCGCGAGATTGCGGAGGACGTCTGCGCCAAGGTGAAAAGCCTCGGTCCGTGCTCCGCCGTCACGCTTAATAACGAGTTTAACGGCGCGGCGTGTCCCGTGATTGTAATCAACATGGGATATCTCACCAACTTTGACGAAGCTAAGCTGCTGTTCGACCTGGACTACATACACAACATAGCCGAATATGCAGCTATGGGCATATGTGAATACTTCGGCATGCCGTACATTCCGCTGTCACCTGCCGCGTACGCGCGGTTTAACGTAAAACCCGGTATGCGCGGAAAAAACGTCAAGCTGCTTCAAGCCGCGCTTATTCTCAACGGCTATCCCGTTGTCATCGACGGAGTTTACGGCAAAAGCACGGAAATTGCAGTAAAGGAATTTTACATCAACAACGGCGGTCCCGATAATATCCTGCACGATCTGCTGTTTGTCGCGCCGTGCGAATTACCGAGCGGATCAAAGCACAACGGCGTCTTGTACTTGCAGCGCAAGCTAATCTCCAAGCTGTACTCCTCACCCGACAGCGGCACGCTTAATGAGGACACGATTTCCGCCGTGAGCGAATTTTTGACCGACACGGAAAACACGCAATATATCTCGAATAACGGAATAACAAAAGAGGCCTTTAAGCTGCTTGCGGAAATCGGCGGCGGCAGACCGAGACTTTTTTAGTTCAGAGTTAAGAGTTCGAAGTTAAGAGTGATAGGTTATTTGAGCCTATCACTTCTTTTGTGCACATCAACAGTCAATATTGTAGTTTTCCGGCATTGTTGCCCACCGAAGAATCTCATCATTAACGGAGGCAACGCCGCCCTAACTCTTAACTCTTAACTCATAATTCTTAACTCGATTAATTTGACATTGTGTTTAGAATGGTGTATAATAGTATAAAAGCAAAGTGAACTGCCTGAGGATTATATGCCAACCAAAAAATCCAAAACCACCGAAAAAATCAAGAATTGCCTTGTAGAAATGCTGCAAACTCACCCGATTCAGGATATAACCGCAATCGAGCTGTGCAACCGTGCGGGCGTAAAGCGCGCAACATTCTATTATCACTACGATTCGGTGCAGAATGTTTTGTCGGAAATAGAATCCACACTGGAAAGCGAATTTATCCAGTGGATGTCGCAGTACAACATAGACAGCAACAGACTGCCCGACAAGGTGTTTTATGTGTCGTTTTTCGAGTTTGTGGCGCGCAACGCAGGCGTGTGCCGCATGCTGCTAAACACCCAACGCCCGTCGGACGAGCTTTTGGCGCGAGTAATAGAGGCAGGCAGAAAGACCGCCCTGTCCATGCTTAGCAAGTTCTTCCCCCAATGCCCCGCCGCAAAAATAGACTACTACTATATGTTTATCGCAAACGGATTTTTGGGACTGCTCGCATACTGGCTGAACAACGGCATGAAAGAAAGCACAAGCGATATGGCGGAAACAAGCGAGCGCATCTCCACCCTGGGCGTCGCGTATTTAAGTTAAGAGTGTAGAGTTAAGAGTTTCTATATATAAAAAGAAATGATAGGCTTAACTGCCTATCATTTCTTCATTATAAAAATCTATAAACCGACTTAATGTCGCGTAAGCGCCCAAATCACTCTGAACTCTTAACTCTTAAATCTGAACTATCTTTCTTTCCCGCAACCAAAACAAACACCGCATACGCCAATATGCTCGCGCCCATCGGGATATAGCAATACGCCTCGGGAACAAACACGCACACTATAGCGAAAAACAAAAACCCAATCGCACCCACGTACCAGTATTTTACCTGCGCGCGCATAACGCTCCACTTGTAGCCAACGCCGCCTTGCAGCTTTTCCGCATACGACCTTGAGTGCAGTATCATTGGCGCGATAGCCACAAGCAATGACAGCACAAACAATACCACAGTTACGGTCAGAGCATGAAAGTTAAGCGATTTCACCGAGCTGCTCGAATCAAACTGTTCTGTTATGCCGTATATAATAACGCTGCTCATCAAGAGCGACAGCATGATACTGAACATCATAATAGAAATAAAGTTGTTTTGCAGCTTGCTCTTGCGCTTAAAAAACGCGGTGACTAAGATAATGGTTGCAGGGATCAGCGACAAAAGTATCAACAGCAGATTGTTGTACTTGCTGTAGGATTCCGGAAGATTGCTTTCCGCAGGCTGATAAAATATAGTCACCTTGTCGGGCAACATAGGAAGCGTAAGCGCCGCCGCAAATATGACAATATTTGCAATCCAAAGCGCCACGGTAACAAACACTTTATCGGAATCTATAAGCCCGTTTTTCTTTTGCATAATCACCCCTCGATTTTTAAATAGCTTTTGGCGTTGAGATCCAGTCCTGCGGAAGGTACTCCCTCCTCCATCATGTGCCTTGCGCGAATAGCCACCATCGCCGCGTTGTCCGTGCAAAGCGACATGGGCGGAAAAAGCACCGTAGCGCCGAGCGCCTCGCCTTCGGCTTTCAGCTTGCTTCTTAGATAGGAATTGGCAGACACGCCGCCTGCCGCGACAACCGTCCTAATCCCCGATTTTTTCACCGCGGAAAGCGCCGCGTCCACCAGCATGTCCACTGCCGTCTGCTGAAAGGACGCGCAAACGTCCGCTATAACCGGGCTCTGTCCGCGCTGCGATAATGTATGCAGATAGTTTATAACCGCCGTTTTCAGTCCCGAATAGCTAAGCTCCTTATTGCGCTTGCGCTCGACAAACTTGATATTCGCCTCGCCCTGTTTGGCGAGCTTATCTATTTCCGGTCCGCCGGGGTACGGCAACCCGATAGCACGCGCAACCTTGTCAAACGCCTCGCCTATCGCGTCGTCGGTCGTAGACGAAAGCATGGTAAACTTGTTCAGTCCGTCCACCCTGCACACGCCAGTGTGACCGCCGCTTGCCACCACCGCAAGAAACGGCGGCTTAAGCTCCGGAGAACTGATATAATTTGCGGCTATATGCGCCTCTATATGATTTACCGCATACAGCGGAACATTAAGCGCGTAAGATAGCGCCTTTGCCGCAGACACGCCCACAAGCAGCGCGCCCACAAGCCCTGCGCCGTAAGTGACCGCAATCGCGTCTATATCCGTCTTTTGCACGCCTGCCTTATCGAGCGCCTCGTCTATTACGGGAAGGATCGCCGTCAAATGGTTGCGCGACGCGATTTCCGGCACAACGCCGCCAAACCTACGGTGAATATCTATCTGTGACGATATGACATTGCTCAGCAAGTCACCGCCCTTAAGCACCGCCGCCGAGGTCTCGTCGCACGACGTTTCTATTCCGAGAATAATCGTATCTTTCATATCAATTGGCTTTTTTAAGATAATCGAGAATGAACCCCTCTATGTTCCCGTCCATGACAGACTGAACGTCGGAGGTTTCATACTCTGTGCGATGGTCCTTTACCAGTGTGTACGGCTGAAAAACATATGAGCGAATCTGACTGCCCCACTCTATCTTTTTCAGTACGCCTTTTATGCTTGCCGCCTTTTCCGCCGCCTCGCGTTCCTTCAGCTCTACAAGCTTGCTCTTTAGCATGGTCATCGCCATTTCGCGGTTTTGCGTTTGGCTGCGCTCGTTCTGGCAGGTCACGACAATGCCGGTGGGAAAATGCGTTATGCGGATTGCGGAGTCCGTCTTGTTTATGTGCTGACCGCCCGCGCCGCTACTGCGGAATGTATCCACTCGTATGTCGTCGGGATTGATCGTCACGGAAATATCGTCTTTTATTTCGGGCATAACCTCAAGACTCGCAAAGGACGTGTGACGGCGCGCGTTGGCGTCAAACGGCGAAATGCGCACCAAACGGTGCACGCCCATCTCCGCCTTAAGATATCCGTACGCGTTTATGCCGCGCGCGATAAATGTTATGCTCTTTATGCCGGCCTCGTCGCCGTCCAACCTATCTATAACGTCCACGCCGTAGCCCGCTTTGTCGCAATACATCTTATACATTCTAAACAGCATGGACACCCAGTCCTGCGCCTCGGTACCGCCCGCTCCGGCGTGAAGCGAAAGTATGGCGTTGGACTTGTCGTACTCGCCCTTTAATAGCGCAGCAATCTGCGCTTCCTCGGCGGCGGCGCAAAACGCGTCCGTCTCGGTAAACAGCTCTTGCATGAGCTCGGCGTCCGCCTCTGCCTCCAATAGCTCCGCCATGCCGAGAAGGTCGGAAGCGGTAGAGAACAGTTTATCGAACTTAGCAAAAGTGTTGTCTATATACTTTGCCTCGCTGTTGACCGCCTGCGCCTCCTTGGCGTCCGAATAGAGATTGGGGTCGTTTTGCCGCTCGGCAAGATACGCCCGACGCTCCTTTAGCTTATCGGGCGAAACAGCCGCGTATGCGTCGTCCACCATGGCCTTGGCGGCGAGTATTTTTGTTCTGCATTCCTCAATATCCATTTTACAAATATATTATATCCGCAAAGGGGCTTCAAGTCAAGTATTTTTAAAAATAGTTATTTTGCTATTGACATAACAGTATATTTGTGATATAAAATACCGTATCATGGGAGCGTAGCTCAGCGGAAGAGCACATTTAAGGGGTTAGACATAATCCCATACAGCAATTTTCGAGCAACCGTCATAAGGAGCTTTTGAGGTCGTGGGTTCGAGTCCCACCGCTCCCACCATGTAGGCTACGGTCGAATTTTTATGACCGTAGCCTACAATGAAATTCGCCTGACGGCAAATGAAATAACTGCGTTATGAAATATTCCTTAAGGAATATGAAATACGTTTCGCGTATGGGCGAATTTTATTTCATGTTGCGACAGCAACATTTCACATCGAAGATATTTCATATTACGTTAGTAATATTTCATTAAAAACCGAAATTAAAGAAAACAAGTAAACAACTTAATACGAGGTAAGCATTACGGACGACTTTATCGACAATCTAATTAATACTGCGGACGACGAGTTTAACACGTCGGAGACGGAAAACGGCGCGGTCGGTTACCGCACTACGGGCGAGGCGCTCCTCGACCTCAATTTTGCCGTGTCGTCGCTTCGCAACAGTCCGTCGATGCTGGTTGTTAAGAGATTTCGCAAAGCGTTTTATGAGGATAAGCTGCTCGCGACAAAGTGGCTGTTTTTTGCCGGCGACGTGCGCGGCGGCATGGGCGAACGCCGATTGTTCAGACTGTGCATGAACTTTCTTGCCGAGACAGAGCCCGAGCTTGCCAAAGCATTGCTACCATTAATAGCGGAATACACGCGTTGGGACAATCTTGTCGCGCTTATCGACACAGGTCTTTCGGACGAAATCGCGCGGCTAATAAAAGCGCAGCTCGACGCCGATATACAAAGCAAAGCAAACGGCAAACCTATTTCACTGCTTGCCAAGTGGCTGCCGTCTGTAAACGCCACGTCGGAGAGGACAAGAGCACTCGCAAAGTCGGTAACGGCTAAGCTTGGTATGACCGCCAAACAATATCGCCAAACCGTAAGCGAACTGCGCAAGTATCTTAGCGTAGTGGAAGTTACGATAAGCGCAAAAAATTGGAGCGAAGTCAAATACGAGAACGTGCCGAGCAAAGCCAACCTGCTGTACAAGCAAGCGTTTTTGCGGAATGACGCAAATCGGCGCAACGAATATCTCGAGGCGCTGAAAAGCGGCGGAGCAAAAATCCACGCCGACGTGCTGTTCCCCCACGACGTGGTGCATAAATACTGCAGCTCCGTGGACAGCGGCTTTTACTACGGCTACAGGAATTTAGATCCGTACGACGAAACGGTAGAACAGCTGTGGAAGGCGTTGCCGAACTACGTACAGGGCGACGGAAGCACGCTGTGCGTTGCGGACGGATCGGGCAGCATGTTGACAAACGTCGGCGGCGGCTCGTGCGTATCCGCATTGGAGGTTGCCAACGCGCTTGCAATATACTTTGCCGAGCGCTGCGAGGGCCGATTCAAGGACACGTATATTACGTTCAGCGAAAATCCGCAGATAGTCAGCTTAAAGCGCTGCAAAAGCCTGCACGGCAAGCTTAACAAAGCGCTCGCCTACAACGAAGTTGCAAACACAAATATAGAGGCTGTGTTCGATTTGATATTGACTACAGCCGTCAAGCACAAAATGCCGCAGGAAAATCTTCCAAGAAATATACTGATATTGTCGGATATGGAGTTCGACGATTGCGCTGTCTGCAACGACTATGAGGAAACCGGCGATAAGCTGTTTAAAAAAGGCAACCGATTATTCGAGGAAATCTCGGCGCGGTACCAAGCGCACGGATATATGCTCCCTCGCCTGATATTTTGGAACATATGCAGCAGAACGCTTACCGTGCCGCTCAAATACAACAAGCAAGGCGTTGTGCTTGTCAGCGGCTTCAGCCCCACCGTGCTCAACATGGTGCTGTCCGGCGAGCTCAATCCGTACAAGTGCCTTGTGGAGCAGCTTAGCCTCCCCCGTTACGACGCGGTGGAAACCGCAGTAAAAAACATTATATCGGATTAAGATTTTCAGCACACAAAAACAGCGTTCGCACGAACGCTGTTTTTCTTTGTATTAGGCTCCCCTTAGTAAGGGGAGCTGTCTGCGAAGCAGACTGAGGGGATTGTTACAATCCTGCATTCCATTAGCTCTCCTCTAAACAAAAATGACGAGCTTAACCACTCGCCATTCTTAACTCTGAATTCTTAACTCTGAACTCTTAACTCTGAACTCTTAACTCTGAACTCTTAATTCCCTTCTTCTTTTCCGCAGCAATTCTTATATTTTTTGCCGGAACCGCACGGGCAGGGATCGTTTCTGCCCACCTGCTTGGTTTTGGGCGTGACAACGGTCTGTTGCGACTCCGCGTGGCGTTCGCCGTCGCCGTGATTTTCCACAAGCACGGTGTCACGCTTAGGCGGTTCGGGCGGATACTCGACGTTGGCGTGCATAAGCATGATAATAACGTCCTCGTGGATGTTGTTTATCATCTCGTCAAACATTTCAAAGCCTTCCTGCTGATACGCTATTACGGGGTCCTGGTGTCCGTAAGCCTTTAGACCGATGCCGCTTCGCAGCGCGTCCATATTGTCTATATGGTCCATCCACTTTTGGTCAACGACGCGCAGCATGACGTAGCGCTCTATCTCTTCAAAGTCTACGTTGTGTTCGGCGGCCTCGTCGATTTTTGCCTGGTACGCTCCCTCGACGCTGTTGTACAGCATATCCTTGAGCTCGTCAAGCGCGTAATTCTTCAGCTTGTCCTCGTCGAAGAACTCGGTCACGCCGGGCAGGAATTTGCGCTCTATGTCCTTATTGAGCTGTTCGGAATCCCACTCGTCATAATCCACTTTGGGATCTGTGTTTTCGTCGACTACAAGATCGCAACGCTCGCGCAGGATCTTGAGAATCTCGTCGTGCATGGGCATGCCTTTAAGAACTTTGCTGCGCTCGACGTAGATTATTTCGCGCTGAGTGTTCATGACGTTGTCGTATTCGAGAACGGATTTACGAATGGAGAAGTTGCGCCCCTCTATATTGCGCTGTGCGTTTTCTATCTGTTTGGTAAGCACCTTGGCTTCGAGCGGCGTATCCTCGTCCACCTTGAACATCGCCATAACCTTTTTAAGCCGTTCGCCCCAAAGCCTAAGAACGTCGTCCTCGGCGGAAAGATAGAATATGGACGAGCCCATATCGCCCTGACGACCGGCACGACCGCGCAGCTGGTTGTCTATGCGCCGCGACTCGTGCCGCTCGGTGCCTATGATACGCAGGCCGCCGAGCGCGACCACCTTGGCCTTTTCCTCGGCGACGACGGACTTATACTCGTCGATATAACTGTTATAAAGCTCGCGCGCCTTTTCTATAATCTCGTTTTGCGCGGGGAACACAGACGCCGCGGCGTCGATATCCTCTTCCGCGTAACCGTCCTTTAGCATGCGCTCCTTTGCCATGAACTCGGCATTGCCGCCGAGCATGATATCCGTAC
>JAFLVH010000054.1 GCA_022508365.1 Clostridiales bacterium
CTGTTTTCTGCTCGGATATGAATTGAAAGATTTGTGTTTTATCCATAGTGATTTTCTCCGCTAAATTGCTGTTTATCGTGCAATCATTTTATCATAATGCGGAGGTGAAGTCAAATGACGTACTATCATTACACCTGCGTTATTTTATACCGCATTATACGCCGCTTTTTGTTTTGCGAAAATTTCGGTTAGGGAAAAATATTTGTGCGGCATGGCTATATAATTGACATTCGGAGGTTTTTTGTGGTACAATATACGGCAATGATTTAGCGAAGGAAAGTAGTATGCGATTTAAACTTCACAGTCCTTATAAGCCCACCGGAGATCAGCCCGATGCCATAAAAAGCCTTGCCGAGGGCATAGAGGACGGGCTTGCCGCGCAGGTGTTAAAGGGCGTAACGGGCAGCGGAAAAACATTTACCATGGCAAACGTGATCGAACGCGTTCAGCGCCCGACGCTTGTTCTTGCGCACAACAAGACGCTTGCCGCGCAGCTTTGCAATGAGTTTCGCGAGTTCTTTCCCGAAAACCGCGTGGAGTTTTTTGTAAGCTACTACGATTACTATCAGCCGGAAGCGTACCTGCCGTCTACCGACACATATATAGAAAAGGATTTAGCGATAAACGACGAAATAGATAAGCTTCGCCACAGCGCCACATGTTCGCTGCACGAGCGGCGAGATACAATAGTCGTGGCGTCGGTGTCGTGCATATACGGCCTCGGCGCGCCGGAGGAGTATTATAGGCTTGCTTTGTCCGTCCGCCCGGGCGACAAAATGACGCGCGACGCGCTTATATCCAGGCTTATAGACATCAATTACAAGCGCAACGATATGGCGCCCGAGCGCACCAACTTTCGCGTGCGCGGCGACACCGTGGATATTTTTCCGGCGAGCATGTCCGAGCACGGCATTCGCGTGGAGTTTTTCGGCAACGAGATAGACGGCGTAAGCGAGTTCGATATAGTGTCGGGCAACATAGTGGCGCGGCTTGCGCATGCGGCGATTTTTCCGGCGAGTCACTACGCGGTGGAACACGACAAGATGCTCACCGCCATAGAGCAAATACAGCTCGACTGCGAGGAACAAGTTAAATTCTTCACCGACAATCACAAGCTGATAGAGGCACAGCGCATAGGCGAGCGCGTGCGCTACGACATAGAGATGATGAAGGAGATCGGCTATTGCTCGGGCATAGAAAACTATTCGCGCTACTTTGACGGGCGCAGGCCGGGCGAGCCGCCGTTTACACTTCTCGATTATTTTCCCGACGATTTTATAATATTTATAGACGAAAGTCACATGACCATTCCGCAGCTTCGCGCCATGTACAACGGCGATAAGGCAAGAAAGACCGCGCTTGTTGACTACGGGTTTAGACTGCCTGCGGCGTTTGACAACAGGCCTCTAAAGTTTGACGAGTTTCGCGCTCGCATAAAGCAGGCGATATACGTTTCCGCAACGCCTGCGCCGTACGAGCTGGAGCTGACAGGCGGACGGTATATCAATCAGCTCATTCGTCCCACCGGGCTTTTGGATCCGCCCGTCACAGTCAAGCCGACAAAGGGGCAGATAGACGATCTTCTCACCGAAATAAAGGACACTGTCGCTAACGGCGGCAGAGTGCTTGTTACCACGCTTACAAAGCGCATGTCGGAAAGTCTTTCCGATTACCTCGCCGAGCAGGGCGTCAAGGTCAAGTACCTGCACAGCGACATTGACACAATGGAACGCGTGACAATAGTCAACAGTCTTAGGCGCGGCGATTTTGACGTGGTGGTGGGCATAAACCTACTTCGAGAGGGTTTGGACATACCGGAGGTGCAGCTTGTCGCCATCCTCGATGCGGACAAGGAGGGTTTTTTGCGGTCGGAAACGTCGCTTATTCAGACGATAGGCAGAGCCGCGCGAAACAGCGAAAGCCGAGTCATAATGTATGCGGACACCGTGACAAACTCCATGCAGCGCGCCATTGACGAAACCAAAGCTCGCAGAGACGTGCAAATGCGCTTTAACGCCGAAAACAATATAATTCCCAAGACGATAATCAAGCCGATTAAAAACACGATAGAAATCACTTCCAAACAGTCAAAAATCGAACTGAAGGATATTGACAAAGAACTTGACAGGCTTCGCGCGCTTATGGCGACGGCAAGCAAGGAGCTTGACTTTGAATCGGCAATAACATACCGCGACAAGATTGCGGAATTACGCGAGCTTCAGCGCGACATGGCAAAGAAAAGCGCGGTGCGAAACAAAAAATCATAACCGATTACTAGACTTTACTACGGAGATAACATGGACGATAACAACGAAATAATAATTAAAGGCGCGCGTGCGCACAACCTAAAAAACGTCAGCCTGTCCGTGCCCAAGAACAAGCTTGTGGTGTTTACAGGCGTGTCGGGCAGCGGCAAAACATCGCTTGCATTTGACACCATTTTTGCCGAGGGGCAGCGCCGATATGTGGAGTCGCTGTCCTCGTACGCGCGTATGTTTTTGGGACAGATGGACAAGCCCGACGTGGACAGCATTGACGGGCTTTCTCCGGCGATATCCATAGACCAAAAGACGACGGGGCGCAATCCGCGTTCCACCGTGGGCACTGTCACAGAAATTTACGATTATATGCGTCTACTGTTTGCGCGTGTGGGCGATGTGTACTGTTACAACTGCGGCGCGGAAATCCACCAGCAGTCCGTTGACGAGATAGTGGATAAGATTATGGCGCTGCCGGAGGGCAGCAGGGTGATGATAATTTCGCCTGTGGTGCGCGGCAAAAAGGGCGAGTATTCCAAGATGTTCGAGGACTTTAAAAAGGCGGGCTACTCGCGCCTGCGCGTGGACGGAATTATCTACGGCATAGACGAACAAATTAAGCTTGACAAAAACTCCAAGCACGACATTTCGGTAGTCATTGACAGACTTGTCATAGAAAAGGGCATACAGCAGCGCCTTACCGATTCGGTGGAGACTGCGATCAAGCTTTCCGACGGGCTTGTAATAGCGTACTACGACGACAAGGAAATACTATTCAACACGCAGTACACCTGCGGAAACTGCGGACTGTCACTTTCCGAGGTGGAGCCGCGTCTGTTTTCGTTCAACTCGCCGTTCGGCGCATGTCCCACTTGCGGCGGCTTGGGCTTTTTGACCAAGGTCGATCCCGAACTGCTGTTCTTCGGCGATTCGTCTATTAACGATTTGCTGGAAGGCGGACAGCTCGATTCCACGCCGCACTTTGAGCAGTGCCTTACAGCGCTCGCCAAAAAGTACGATTTTTCACTGAAAACGCCGTTTAAAAAACTGGACAAAAAGGTGCGTGACATTATTCTTTACGCAACCGACGAGCCGCTTGTCGTGGAATACACCACGGGTCACTATCACCGTAGCGAGCGAATTAATTACGAGGGTATGGTGCCGTTTTTGGAGCGCCGCCTTGCCGAAACGTCAAGCGACGGTGTGCGTTGGCGCATAAGCAGGTTTACAAACTCCCAGCCTTGCCCGGACTGCGGCGGAAAGCGGCTTAAAAAGGAAGCGTTATCAGTGCGCATAGGCGGAAAAAACATAGACGAGCTGTGCGCAATGCCGGTCAAGTATCTTTACAAGTTTTTCGAGGAATTGCAGCTTTCCGCATCCAAGGCTTTAATCGCAGAACGCGTGTTAAAGGAAATACGCACGCGGCTTGAATTCCTTATGAACGTGGGACTGGAATATCTTACTCTGTCTCGGTCGGCGCAAACGCTTTCGGGTGGCGAGGCGCAGCGCATACGGCTTGCTACGCAGATAGGCTCGGGGCTTTCGGGCGTGCTGTATATTTTGGACGAGCCGAGCATAGGTCTGCACCAGTGCGACAACGCTAAGCTTATAGGCACGCTAAAGTCGCTGCGGGATCTCGGCAATACGCTAATAGTTGTAGAGCATGACGAGGACACCATGCGCGCCGCCGACCATATTGTGGATATCGGTCCGGGCGCAGGCATACACGGCGGAAAGGTCACGGCGCAAGGCACGGTGGAGGATATTATCGCGGCAGGCACCGTAACAGGCAAATTTCTGTCGGGCGAACGCAGTATAAGAGTGCCCGAAGTCCGCCGTCTGTCCGACGAATATATCACTGTAAAGGACGCGAGCGAAAACAATCTGCAAAACATCACGGTCAAGATTCCGCTCGGCGTGTTCAACGTAATAACGGGCGTGTCGGGCAGCGGAAAATCATCGCTTATCAACCAGACGCTGTATCCCGCGGCGGCTAACCGCTTTAACACGGTAAAACAGCGCGTGGGCGCATGCTCGGGCATTGACGGGCTGGATAAGATAGACAAGGTTATCAATATCGACCAAAGCCCCATAGGCAGGACGCCGCGGTCCAATCCGGCTACGTACACCGGCGCAATGCAGACAATCCGCGACCTGTTTGCCGAGCTTCCTGCCGCTAAGGAGCGCGGCTACGGATCCGGCAGGTTTTCGTTTAACGTGAAAGGTGGCAGGTGCGAAAACTGCGAGGGCGACGGCATAATCCGCATAGAAATGAACTTTCTTCCCGACGTGTACGTGCCGTGCGACGTCTGCCACGGAAAAAGGTTTAACCGTGAGACCTTGCAGGTGAAGTACCGCGATAAATCTATCGCCGACGTCCTTGACATGACGATAGAGGAAGCTTATGAATTCTTTAAAAACATTCCGTCACTCAAGCGCAAATTGGGCACGCTTTTGGACGTCGGTCTTGGATACGTAAAGCTCGGTCAGCCGGCTACAACGCTTTCGGGCGGCGAGGCGCAGCGCGTAAAGCTTGCCACAGAGCTTTCCAAGGTGGCTTCCGGCAAAACGCTGTATGTGCTGGACGAGCCAACGACAGGGCTGCATTCCGCAGACGTCGAGCGGCTTATAGACATACTTTCTCGGCTTGTGGACAACGGCAACACGGTGGTCGTTATCGAGCATAACTTGGACGTTATAAAGTGCGCCGACTATATCATAGACCTCGGTCCTGACGGCGGCGACGGCGGCGGCATGGTTGTGGCATCCGGCACGCCGGAGCGCGTAGCGACCGTAGAGCAAAGCAAGACCGGGCAATATCTAAAAAAGATATTGGGATAAAATATGGGTGAAGTAATTAATTCGGATTTTATTATAGACGGCGGGACGCTTGTCGAGTACCGCGGAAAAGGCGGGGATATAGTGATTCCGAGTGGCGTGAAAAAAATCGGCGCGGAAGTTTTTAAGGAAAACAATGATATAATTTCTGTTGACCTAAACGAAGTTACCGAAGTGGATTACCGCGCTTTTTATTTCTGCCGAAAGCTTAAAACCGTCATAGCAAAAAACGTCAAATCGGTGGGTGAAGACAGCTTTCGATTTTGCGAAATGAAGTCGATTGTGTTCGGGGCGATAGAGCACGTGGGGAGTCATGCCTTTTTTGGTTGCATGTATCTAAATGAAATTATCGGGACGGAACATTTAACCGAAATTGACGAATACGCGTTTGGCAGCGTTAAAATGACCGAAATGACAATATCGCCAAATGCGGAAAAGCTTGGCGTGTGTGCGTTCTATTGCTGTACTCGGCTTGAGCGGTTTACAGTTCCAAGCACGATAAAATCGCTCTCGTCGTGCGTTTTTTCCGGTTGCGAAGGACTTAGAAGCGTGGTTCTTCCCGAGGGGCTCGAGCGGATTGAGAACGCCGCGTTTTTTGGGTGCGACCGATTAAGGTACATAGAAATTCCGTCCACTGTCACTTTTATTCATACCCAAGCGTTTGAAAGGTGCCGTATAGCCGATATATGCAACAAATCTTGCTTGGAGATTAAGCAGGGCGGAGGCAGGCCGGGTAGTATCGGGCAGTTTGCGGTGCATGTGTCTTCACCGCGCGTCGGCAAGCCCACACGCGAGATAATAGGCGATTTTGTGTTCTGCGTAGACGAAATGACGGACACGCCGTATCTTTTGGAGTATTTGGGGCGCGCAAGGGAGCTTGTTTTGCCGCGCGATTTTCACGGCAAAAAATACAAGATATACAAGCAGGCGTTTGCCGAGGCGAACATAACTAGCCTTGATATAGGCGATAGTGTTACTGATATAGAAAACCTCGCGTTTTACAAATGCGAGCATCTTAGCAGTGTAAAGTTCGGCGAAGGACTAAAGGTTATAGACAGGCTGGCGTTTAAGTGCTGTCAGAGCTTGCGACACGTTGAGCTCGGATGCAATGTGGAAATCATCGGCGTAGGCGCTTTTCTCGGCACGGGCTTAGAGTATATTGTCATGGATAGGTCTGTGCGCGAAATTCGCCGCGCTGTGTTCGATTATTGCAGACCGTTTCATGCTATATACTATAAAGGCTCGCCGGACGAGTTGGACAAGATAAAGGCAAGCGGCGGGCAAAGCGAGTTTTTTAAGCGCATTGCGCGTTATTATTCGGAAGATAAGCCGACAGATAAGGAGTTTAAATATTGGCATTATGTAGACGGTAAAATTACCGAGTGGGAATGAAATAATTTTTTAAGATAAATCTAATACTACGAATATCATGTTCGTAGTATTTTTAAAATCGATTATCACCTTTTTGGTCGTATTCTTTGTTATACGGCTTATGGGCAAGCGGCAGATAGGCGAAATGCAGCCGTTTGAGCTTGTTATTACGCTGATCATAGCGGAAGTGGCGTGCATACCCATGAACGATCCATATATACCGCTGTATTACGGGTTTATTCCCATTTTGACTTTGGCGACGCTGCACATTGTGCTGTCATTTATTTCGCGCAAGTCAATAAAGGTGCGGAAGATGCTAAGCGGCAACAGCCTTATCGTGATAGACAAAAACGGCATCAACTACAAAAATATGCAAAAGATGAATATGAACATAGACGATCTTGTTGAGGCTGCGCGCACAGCCGGCTACGTTGATTTTTCGCAGATAGCCTATGCGATATTTGAAACCAACGGACAGCTTTGCGTGGTGGAAAAGGAGCAACAGCCGGAGCAGCAGCAAAGCGAACAGCCGCAGCAGACCCTTCTTCCGCTTGCGCTTGTTGTGGACGGAAAGTATCATGAGCAAAACCTCGCGCTTTCCGGCACCGATAAGTCGGAGATAGTGCGCGTACTGGACGAGAACAAGCTAAAGCTCGGCGACATACTGTACGCGGACGTCAGACAGGACGGCAACGCGTACTTTGCGCCCAAGCATAAAAGTGCGTTTTGCTGTGCAATCGACATAAGCGGGGGGAGCAACTGGTGAAAAAGGTAGTTGTGATATTGGTCGTATTTGCGCTTATGGTAGGCGCAATGATAGGCGAAATAGTTTACGTAAACAAGTTTTACAACGGAATGCAGCGCGACTTGGAGGTAATCTCTGAGAGCATAGAGGAATGTGAAGAACACGTTGACAATGCGGTCACTGTAGGGCTTTGCGAAAAGCTTGTTAAAAAATGGGAAAAGGGGAAGAAGACGCTGTTGATGCTTCAAAACCACAACACAGTGCGCAACTTTGACGACAAGATAGTCAGCCTGCTCGCGGTTGTCAGGTCGGACAACTACAACGACGCGGTAATTTTTGTTCAATCGGCTATCAACTATATTGACGACGTGCTTTTGGACAGCATTCCCTATCTTTCCAACATTTTGTAGGTTTTTCTAATCTTAATCTAATGCGGCGGCACGAAAAAACTATTGCTTTTTCACGCCGAATGTATTATACTCTTTATGTGGAGTTTATTGAGTTAAAAAATCATTTAAAAGAGAAAAAGCTCGCCCCGTGCTACGTTTGCTACGGCGACGACGATTTTTTGTTGGATCGTGCGCTGACGCTTTTTTCCGGGCTGGCGGCGGAGCCTAAGCCGTTTAACTTTATAGACAAGGAGTTCGCTTCTTCGCGCGAGCTCACGGACGAATTGATGCAATTGCCGCTTCTAGGCGATTACCGCGTAGTGGTGGCGCGTGGAAAGGTGGACAACGTTGCGATAGAAAAGTATTTGCAAACTCCCAATCGGGCGGCGGTGCTTGTAATTCCGGTTTACACGCCGCACGACAGCTGGAATAAAACGGCGGAGCCCACTGTTCCAAAGGGCGGCGTGGGCGTCAACTGCAACAGGCTGCCGTATGGTCAAGTCACGTCGTTTGTGACCGCACTGTGCGCCCGCACACGCTCCACAGCGGACGAAAAAGCGGTTAGACTGTTGTATAATAAGTGCGGCGGATACATGTCGCGCATCAATGCGGAAACGCAAAAGCTTGCCATGCTCAAGGCGGGCGGGCGGATAACAGAGGAGGACGTGAACGAACACGTCAAGCCGGATACCGAGTTTGTTGTGTTTGAGCTGTGTGACAGCATACTTGCGGGCGACCCGGCACGTGCGCTTTCCATAGTGGACGGCATGGCAAAAAACAACGATCTGGTGGCTGCGTTCACGCTCATTTACAACAGGTTTAGGAAGATCTTTGCCGCCGCTGTCGATCCGGACGGATTAGACGGTCTCGGCGTAAAATCGTCGCAGGTGGGCAAGCTGAAATCCGAAGGCGTTAGGTACGGCAAAGTTCGGCTGAAAAACGTTCTGGATATGTTGGAGCATGCCGATTACAGCTACAAGACCGGCGCTACCACGGTGTACGACGCGCTTACGTCGTTTGTCGCTACCGCGGCTTATACAAATAAATAGAGGTGAATATTGATAAATATCGCTAAAAAGAAATTACCTTCGCCCATACTGCCGATAATAGTGTACATAAGCTATTGTGCGGCGTGTTGGTTCTCCGCGCGCGGAGATCTTGCGTATTACGGATATCAGATGTACATGGGCGGTCTATTGAGCAATGACGCGGCGGCGTTTTTTATAGGCGGAATTTTGCCGTTTGCATTGTACATTGCAATATCGAGCTTTAGGTTCAAGGCGCTTGCGTTTAGGTGCGGCGGCGACGTAAAATCAGTTCAGTACGGACTGCACTTTGCCGTTATCGCCGCAAACGTGCTGCTCTTTTTGCTCAAGTTTATATATATCGCCGCGCCGCTCAGTTTGGCGGTGCTGGAGATACTGTTGGACCCGATTGTCACACTGGGCTTTGTAACGCTGTATCTGTGGTACGTGTTTAAGATGGAGTATGTGGAAAAGTCTAGGTTCCGCTTTGTTTTGTCGCAGGTGCTGGGAACCTTCCTTACGGTGTACGGACTGATTGCCGTGCTCGGACTTGTTACGTCATTGTTGTAGGTGAGGACATGAAAAAGCTGAGTATTTTATCAATATTGCTGTGCGTTGTCCTTGCCGCGCTTTGTCTTGTCGGCTGTTCCGATTACGGCGCGCCCGATTACAGCACAAAAAATCCGTCCTACGCCGTGTCACCGGAAGCTTTGCACAACGAGCTTGTGGGCTTTTTAACAGACAACATTGACCGCACCACCTATAACGACGGCGAAAAGGCTGCCGCAGACTTCATAGAAAACCGCTTGAGGGAAATGAACTGCGATGACGTGGAGCAGGTGAGCTTTGAGGTCAAGGTGGACGACGCCATCGGAAAAAAGGGAAAAAGCCAAAACGTGATTGCGCGTGTGGGCGCAACTGCCTCCGCAAAAAACGTCATTATAGGCACGTACTATGACAATCGTTACACAAAGCCGTATGACGGCGCGGCATACGACAACGGCGAGGGGGTGATAGGCGGCGGAACCAGCGTTGCGACCCTTCTCGGCATTGTGGATTATCTTGTCAAAAACAAATCGAAAATTGCGAGCAATGTTTGCGTAAACATAGTGTTTTTCGGCGCGTCGTATCTTACTGACGCAGGCGCAAGCGCGTATCTGGACAGCATGGACGTCGCCGCGTATAAAAACACGGTGCTGATGATAGAGCTGCAGCGTTTGGGTGTAGATCACGTGTACGCTTTTTCGGACGCGAGGGAGACTAAGCGCGAGGCGTTTTTTGACCGTGTGGCGGCGGACAGCGGACTTGATATATACAAGCCCACGTCCCAAAGTCCGCTGATTACAGGGCTTAGCGCGCTAAACGGCGTGCCGTACTATCAATGGGCGCACGGCGGCGTGTTTAACGCGTTTTTCAATTCGGGCATTCCCACGCTCAATCTTGTGGGCGCCAACTGGGATTCGTCCAATCTTTCCGATTTGGAATCGACAAAGCACGCCAACCTGTCATATTCGGAGGGCGACACCTTCCGCAATCTAAAGAAGTATCACCCCGACTATGCGGATAAGATGGCAACTGCCGCAACGCTTGTTATACGGTCGGTTTGCGACAAGGACTTTTTGTCAGTAATGCAGTTTGACAAAAACAACTTCCCGGATACGGACGCACTTACTTTGTCCTGGGTATGGCTGCTTGTCTTGCTGGCGGTTATTGTGCTTGCCGCCGCCGGAATGCGTGCCGTAATCGCGTATCTAAAAAAGAAGTATCCTATTGTTGTCGCCGCTCCGCCGCAAATGAAGATGGCTGTGTTCGGCATGGATTACGAGGACAGGGACGCGGCGGACATATTTATAGACATACACGATCACAGCGCCGATGAACAAATTTTCGAGGGTATAGAAAACAACGCGCCAAAGTCCGACCCGTTTGGCGAAATATTTCCGCCGCCGTCAACCGGTGACAATGGGGGAGGACAAAACGACGATCCATTTGACAATCCTCCTGGTGATGACAACAAATAAAATTTGTCAACAACAAAGGCGCTCTCGTGAGCGCCTTTTAAATTAACTTAAACTTTGTTTTAGCTGAACCAACCGGATATCGTACTGCCGAGGTTGGTAAAGAACTGCGTTATGCCGAACTTGCTGAACATATCGGACATGATAGTGCCGAAGTTAAACGTGTCCACAACAAGGAACGTCCACAGTATAACCACGCCAAAGGTAGCGACAATAAGTATCAGCAGGTTAAGCAGGCAGCTCTTTACGTTGAGTGGGCTGCGCAACTTTTTAAGTTTGCTGTTAGGGTCGTTGCTTTCCTTAATCGCTTGCTCAATCTGCGCCGCGGTCATCTGCTCGGGCGTGAGGTTGGAAAGGTCGCCTGCGGGGGCGCCGCCGCCTGCCGCGCCGTCGGGGGCGGGTGCAGCCTGATCCTTTTTATTCTTTTTTTCCTTGCCCTTCTTTTCCTTGGGAGCTTTTTCCTTAGCAGGCTTTTCGGGCTTCAGTTCGTCTTTTTTTGCCATAGAATCCTCTGATACAGCTATCTAACATATAGTATATAACATATACACGAAAAAATCAAGTACTTTTTCAGATTTGTTTGTACTATTTTCCAAACGTGTTTTTACTTTTGGGGGCAGTTATGCCGTGTATAGCAAAAAAAATGATAAAAAAGTAAAAAAAGTTTGTTCAAAATAATTGAAATAAAAAGCATAATCC
>JAFLVH010000055.1 GCA_022508365.1 Clostridiales bacterium
CGCGGTACGCGATATCGGAACAGCTGACCTCGCTGTTCACCTCCAAATACACGTCAGCGTCAATGGTGTCGCCGAATATATAACAGCGCACGCCCCTGCCGCAAACGGATTCGACCCCGCTTATCTCTTGCGCAGCCAAACGTATAATCGACCGCAAAACGTTGTGACCGTACGTTATGCCGTTCGATAATGCATTGTTCCGCTTTGCGCTCAAAAAACACCTCACAAAAGATTTCGGCGAAAATGTAAAATCCACCGTATATTTAGTATAGCATATTGCCGTTTAAAACACAAGTGCTTGAAAATAATTTTAAGCACAAAAAAACGAGCGGAAATTCCGCCCGTTCCTTGTGCTGTTTTTATAAATCGATTGATTTTACCCGAACGTATCCTACACTCTTGCCGGTCTCAGAGCAAACCATGTCTAATAGCTGTGCCGCTTCCTGCTCGGTAAGCGCGTCTGACTTGACTATTACGTTTATGTTCTCCTTGCCGACTGTAACTATGCAGTCCTCAAAGCCGAGCGACTTAATAAGCGTTTCCAGTCTTTGCTCGGTGTCCACGCCGGCGGCAAGCGCCGCAAGCTCTGCTTCCGCATTGGCCTTAGCCTCCGCAGAGGACGCCTCGTCGTTCTTAATCATAGTGTAGTAGAGAACGGCTTCCTCACGCGCAGCCGACCTATCGGCACGCGACGCGGAAAAGTAGTCGCTGTACGTAAGACTGCCCTCGGCATTAGCCGGATCGGATGTCGGGCGGTTTAAAAAGTAGTTTAAGCACCCCGTAAGCACCAAAAGCGCGACCATGCTTGCAAGCACGATAATTTTTTTCTTTTTACTCATAAAAGCCTCCTATTTTGATTTGGGATATACCATTATTTTTTCTATGGACAGATCCAATAGCGTTGATACCGCGTAAATCACGTCCAGCTTAACTTTTGTATTGTTGCCTCCGTCGCAAACTATCAGCGCGCCCACCGCCTTGGGATTTTCGGACGATCCGCTTGTAAACGCGGTCTGCGTGCTCCTGTCCCAATTTATCACTACCGACGCCGAGCCCACGCCCGATATCTGCGACACTATTTTTTCCACCTGCGCGCGCATGGACGTGCAGTAGTCCGTGCTTGCCGTATCGGCTTCGACAAATGTTGTCGTTGCCTTATCCGAACACGACGCACAGGCAAAGTACACCGTTAAAACCGTAATCAGCACAACTGCGCATGCGATTATCTGTACGTGCTTAAAATTCTTCAGCTTTTCTACCAAACCGGAAATTTTACCCATACGCCATAACCGCCTCCTTTTCTATGCCGAAGTATTCGGCAAGCAGTTTTTCTATTTCTTTTTTATTTATATGCGTGCCGTTTTGCATAATGCCGGATTTCGTAATTTTGTAGGAAACTGATTTAACATTATATCCGTCCATGCCGACAATAACCTCCACCCCGTCAAAACCGTGTTGAATAAGGTAGCTCTCGGCGGCCGCCCCAAGGTACTGCCCACGCTTTTGCTCGGAGTAGCTTATATAGTCCTCATCGAGGTTGACCGTGTCCGCGGTAAAGTCAAAGTCAAACCCGTTGTTAATCAGGCTCGGCAGCGGCGTTACTATTACAAGCACGGCAACAGTCGCCATAACCGAACGAATGACTCCGCGCGTTTTTCCGTGTGGAAGAAGCATTTCCGCAATTGTGCATATAACCGCCAGACCCAAAAGCGTAAGCCCCCATGCCGCAAACGAACTCATAACGCCATGTTCCCCGTTACAATAGTCATGGAAAGAAAAAGTATGTACAAAAAGGTCATGGCGATTACAACGGCGTTCATAGCGGCGGAGGACGTGGATATTGACGTGAGTATGCCGCAAAACTTATCGCCGCCGAGCGGCTCCGCAATTGCCGCAGTTAGCTTTAACGTGAGCGTAAACACCGCAAGCTTGGATATAACCGGAACGGCAAAAAGTATGACAAGCACCACGGCGCTTGACCCCAAAGCGTTTTTTATAAGTACATTGCCCGCCATTACAAAGTCAAAGCCCTGCGACAGATAGCCGCCTATTATCGGCACATACTTGGATACGGCAAACTTGGCTGCGCGCACGGAAATCCCGTCGCTGACGGACGCCGTAATTCCCGATACGCCTATTACCGTCACAAACAGGAAGAACGCCGTGCCCAAGAACCACTTGCACGCCGAGCGCAAAAAGTCGGCGGTTTTATTCAGCTTTATCGAGTCGAACACCGATCCTATTATGTCAAATACCATTGCCATAAGCAGCGCAGGAAATGCTAGGTAAGTCACTACATTGGTCATACCGCTGCTCAATATAGCAATAGACGGCGCATATACGCTTGCGGACGAGGACGCGCCTGCCGCCGTCATAAGCGTAATCAAAACAGGCGCCACTGCATTTATCTGCGTCTTAAGCGAGGAGATAAACTTTACCGCATATACAAGCGTCGCGGCAAAGTACCCTACAACCAGTGTGACCGTAAGCGTGCCCGTTGCAAAGTACACCGCCTTGCTCGTTGCCTCGGAAGCAGCCTTGCTCTTAACCGAATTTACGATATTGTACGCAAGCACGATAGCAATACAGCTAATCAGCATGGGCAAAAATTCAAAAATATCCGCGCCGAGGAGCGCCAGTATGTACGTTACAATGCTGTTAAAATCGTTTTTATACTCCCCGTTTGCTACAGCCCTTATGCGCGAAGATATATCGCTAAACCCAAAAACCGCTATGCCGTCAGCGGACAGCGTGTTAAGTATACCCTGTATGTCGCTTAGATTCAGCTTGTCAAGCAAATCGTCCACGCCGAACTCGCCGCTTGCGGACGAGGACTGTCCGTTATCCTCATCCTTTGCGTCCGAGCTTTCGCCCACACCCAACAGGCAAACAAGCGCCGCTATTAACAATGTCACAAACAAAAGTTTTTTCATGTAAGCATTCCGGCGATAAAATTAAATAACTGAATAACTATCGGCAGCGACATAGCGACAATGATCAGCCTGCCGGCAAGCGTGACCTTGTCCGACAGTGACGACATGCCCATGTCGTCTATCACGGACGAAGAAAATTCCGTTATGTATCCGATGGCAATTACCTTAAACAAAAGCGTCACGACGGACGAGGCAAGCCCGGCGCGCTTAGCTATATCGGAAATAACGGAAAACACGTCCGCAAAGTAGTCTATAACCGAAAGCAGCACCACCACGCCGCCGGCAAGCGCGACGATGGGCGCAAGCTCGCTTTTTACCTCGCGCAGGATAAGCACGCAAAACGCCGTAATCAGTGCAATGGCAGCTATTTTGAATATTTCCATTATCTAATACATTCCGAATACCGTTTTTAGCGTGTCAAATAATTGCCCGATCATGTTGACAATCATTATCAGCACGATGACAAGCCCTGCAAGCGTCACAAGCATTGCGATCTCGTCCTTGTCGGATTTTTTTAGGACCTGGTTTATTATAGCGGTTATAATACCAACCGCGGCAATCTTAAAAATAATGCTTATGTCCATAATGCTCCTATAGCGCCAAAACGCCGACGGCGAGCCCTATCAAAAATCCAAGCTTTACCGCCATACCGCCGAATCCCTTATACTTATTTTCAGCCGCCTCGCGCAGCTTTTCAAACTTGGACAAAAGCGCGTCCAGCCGTGCGCCCTGCGTACTTTCGTCCGAAGCGCCGATAGAATCAAACAGCTCGTTCACGCTGTCAAAGGTCTCTTGCGGCAAAAATCCGCGGCTAACCTCTTTGCCCAACGACTGTCCACTTGCAAAACTGATATATTCCTGGATGTTCTTTTTAAGCTGAAGATTGGAAATGTTAAGTCCGCCGAGCACCACAGGCACGGGATCTTTTTTGTACGAAAGATTTTGCTTGAGCGCGCTTATCACGGCGCAAACACCGTCCAAATACGAATAATTCCTTTTGTACGAAAGCAATATTAAATATCCGCAAAATGTGCCGACTGCCGCACAAACAAACAACAAAAATACCGAACCCATTACACCACCCCGTCATATACAGTGAAATTGCGCGACGGCGGACCGGACAACACCACGTAGCAATCGAATACACCGCTCTTAATAATTTCCGCATATTCCGCCTTGGCTTTGAGCTCATCAATATTTTTTGCATGCGCGGTGGCAATTACGGAAATGCCGCAGGTTGAAGCGCGCGCTACATACGGAAGATCGGAAGAGAACAGCTCGTCCGTGACAATCACGTGCGGACTCATATTGGCAATGCCCATTTCAAATACGCGCGGCTTGTCAATGCCGCTAATAACGTCGGTGCAACACCCTACGTTTAGCGCACTTTTTCCATCCGTTACGGACGCTATTTCGTACCGTTCGTCACAGAGCAATACGTTGTAACCGCTGTCCGAAATAAGCCTGCACAGGTCGCGCAGCATTGTAGTTTTACCTGCGCCCGGTGAAGAAAGAAGCAGTGCGTTTTTAATTTTTCCTCCGTTCATAAGCTTGGGCGCGAGCGCACCGGCACAACCCACCACCTCGTGCGGCAATCTTATATTGACCGAATAAAAATTTTTTACGGCAGTAAGCACGCCGCCCGACATAACGCCTGCGCCGCACACGCCTACGCGCACCCCACCGGTGGCGGCAATATAACCGCGCCGTAACGTGTCGGTTACGGTAAAAAGCGAGTGCGAGCATGCGCGCATAACAATCTGCTCCGCGCTGTTATTTTCCGCATTGAACGCCGCAGATCTGTCTCTTGTAAGTCCGTCGCCGCACAGATAATAATACACGCCGTCATAATTGACACGTATCGGCGCGCCGTTGATAATACGTACCTCGCACAGCCTTTCCGTGCAGAGCTTAGCTTTTATTACGGCGGAATACTTTTCCGGGATAAGCCTAAATAGCGCTTCCATACCCTTATATTTATGGGACAAGCCGCGCTATTATGTTACAATCACAGATTGATTCTTCGATTTCTCTGCCGTCTGATAGTGAGAAGTTCTTTTAGTTATTTGATTGATTTTTTTGCACAAAAAACCCGAAGGCAATACAAACTGCTTTCGGGTTCGGTGATTGATTTAACCGTAAAATTATTTTACGCGCTCCATGTATGTGCCGGTACGGGTGTCAACGCGTATTTTATCGCCTATGTTTACAAACAGCGGCACTCCGATGACAAAGCCTGTTTCAAGCGTAGCGGGCTTGTTGCCGGGCTTGCTTGTATCGCCTTGAATACCGCCTTCCGTATCGGCGATAACCAGCTCGACAAAGTTGGGCGGCTCGACGGCAAACGGCGACCCCTTGTACGAAGAAATAGTAACCGTCATCTCTTCCTTTATAAAGCGCAGTGCGTCCTCGCACAGATCATGGTTGAGCGGCAGCATATCGTACGTTTCGGTGTCCATAAAATAGTACAAATCGCCGTCGTTGTACGAATACTGATATTCGCGGCGCTCGATGTGCGCCTCCTCGTACTTATCCGAGGGGTTGAACGTGTTTTCCAAAACCTGACCGGTTATGACGTTTTTGATCTTTGTGCGCACGAACGCCGAACCCTTGCCCGGTTTTACGTGCTGAAACTCGACAACGGTGTAAACCTTGCCGTCCATCTCGAATGTTGTGCCTTTGCGGAAATCTCCTGCAGATACCATAAAATCCTCCT
Source organism: Clostridiales bacterium (assembly GCA_022508365.1). GTDB lineage: Bacteria > Bacillota > Clostridia > Christensenellales > Pumilibacteraceae > Anaerocaecibacter. Next base: position 5,650 of record JAFLVH010000055.1, read on the forward strand.
CGGAATAATTTTTTATTAGTTTTTTTGCAAATAACTTTGCTAAATGTTAAATTTTTTGTCGTAAGAAGTTAAGTTGACAACTCCGTTTTCCTTTACGACCAGCATGTCCTCTATGCGCACGCCGCCCAAGCCTGCAAGGTATATCCCCGGCTCTGCGGTGATAACCATATTGGGCTGCAACACCATTGCGCTGTTTGCCCCGACGCGCGGCGCTTCGTGAATTTCCACACCGACGCCGTGACCGAACGAATGACCGAAATTGCTGCCGTAGCCGTGTGATGTGATATATTCTCTTGCAAGAGCGTCCGCATCGTTGCACGTCATACCTGCTTTAATGTGCTTTATGGCGTACTCCTGCGCCTCCTTGACAATGCCGTAAACATCGGTAAGCTTTTGTCCGGGATTGCCCAGGCAAAATGTGCGCGTCATGTCCGAGCAATAACCGTTGTACTTGGCGCCCATGTCTACAAGAATAAGCTCGTTTTTTTCCAGTTTTTTATCGGACGGATGGTGGTGCGGCTGTGCGGTATTGGCGCCGAACGCCACAATTGTTTCAAACGAATACTTCTCTGCGCCGGCGATAATCATCTCGTAATTGATTTCCGCCATAAGCTCGCGCTCGGTAATGCCCGCCTTAACTCTGGATATAGCGCGCTTTAGCGCGGTTTCGGCAATCTGCTGAGCGGTCTTGATGGTGGCGATTTCCTGTTCTGTCTTTACGGCACGCTTTAAACTTAAAGCCTCTTCCGCCGGCTTCAGCTTGAATCCGCTTAGCGCGGACTTAAAAGCCGAAAACTCGTCTATGTACATCTTTTCACCGTAGCCGACGTTTTTTGCCTCGACGGAAGTGAGCACTTCGGCAATTTTTGCGTACAGCTCGGAATACGTGGAAATGATTATCTCAAAATCCTTTACCTTTTCCCTCGCCTCGGTTTCGTAGCGAAAGTCGGTGATAAAGACATTGCGCTGCGGAGAAAGAATGACCGCGCCGAACGAGGTCTCGATCTGCGTAAAGTAGTAGCGGTTTGCTTCGTCTGTGACTACAAACGCGTCAATCTTTGGATTATTTTCAAATAAGTCTGCCGTATTCATACTTAATCAATTACTCTCCATTTGTCCATTATATCATAGATTGCATAATTTGTTAAGCGTTTTTGTGCAAGTTTTTCATTATAAGTGCGTCGTCTGACATTGTGCCTGCCGACTCGCAAATCACATACGGCGACATATTATACTCGTCAAACAGCTCGGCAAGGAAAGCGTATTCCGGCCCGTATTTTTCGTCCGCAAATGTCAAGTGCTTTATCTCACCCTTGTCGCCGTACATTATCTTGGAAAAATGCACATGCATATTTGACGCCTTTTCAAAGCCGAGCTTGTCTATGGTATAATCCAAAATTCGCTTGTAGTCGTCCTTTGTTTTTATGCCGCCGCGCATGTACGAATTGATATGTCCAAAGTCAAAGCACGGATAAAACATGTCGTCGATTAGGCAAAAATCCACAACCTCCTCCACAGTGCCTATCTGGTTTAGCTTGCCCATTGTCTCTACGCACAGCTTAAAGGGAAAGCTTATATCTCGGCACTTTTCGGCAAGCAATGTCAGATTAGACTTGGTAGCCGCCACGGCGTCCTTGCGCTCCGCTTTTCCGCACGCCGCAGGATGAAACACTACGCGCTCCCCACCCATCTTATTGCAGGCATATACAGACTGCAAAATATATCCTATGGACTTACCTATCATCTCCGGATCGGGGTTGGCAAAATTGGTGTAATACGGCGCATGCGCGCTGATTGCCACGTCGTACTTACTAAACTCCGACTTTATCTTGCAGGCGGTTTCGTCCGACATGGACACGCCGCGCCCAAAAGAATATTCAAAGGCGTTAAGTCCGAGCGAGTGCAAAAACTCGCCTTCCTCGTATGTGTGTTTTCTCCCCGACGCATAAAACGCATCGCTGTTGCCTGAAGGCCCTATCCGTATCATTTGTACCACCCCATATCCTTGTGCACCTGCTTGGATAGCTGTACAGGGGTCTCAAACTTGCTCACTTCACGCAAATACTTGTAGAAATATACTTTTATATCCTTATCGTAAATATTGTCGTTAAAGTTGTCGAGCATGGTTTCCACAGTCAGCTTTGACAGCCCGAACGTGGGACGGGAGCCGACGTTGGTAACGCCGTAAAACTTTTCGCCGTCGACCTCGGCGACTGTGCCGTACACGCCTGTCTTCGGCAGAAGCTTGCTGACAGCGTACTTGATATTGGCTGTGGGTATGTCAAACATTCTGCCTGCGCCGCGACCGCGCACAACCTTGCCGCTTAGCATAAACGGCTCGCCCAAAAACGCATTGGCCTTTTCTATATTTCCGGACTTTAAAAGCGATTTAACTTGTGTGGTGGAAACGCGTTCTCCGTCAAGCTCCACGGGCGGCATTACAATGCATTCTACGCCCCTTTCCTCGCAAAACGCCTTTAACAGCGCCGCATCGCCCTTTGCGCCCGCGCCGAACAAATAGTCATATCCGCAAACAACCGCTTTTATGTTAAGCCGAGAGAACAGTCCGTGCAAAAATTCTTCCGCCGTGTGGTTTTTCAGTCTTGTGTCAAAACGCATGGGCAGAATGTAATCGCACATGTCGTTTAACAGCTCCACGCGCTCGGAATATGTATAAACCTGCTTATCCTCCGCATTAAACAGCTTGTAAGCGTTGTTGCTGAAGGTTGCCACGCACGATCCTATGTTATGCGCTTTTGCATACTCTCTTGTCTTTTCTATCAAGCTTCTGTGTCCCAAATGCACGCTGTCAAAGTAACCGAGTGCGATGCAAACCTCTTCCGAACCTAATTCTCTCATGTTTCCTCCCGTATGTTTAGTCCCTTAAATATGTCTTTATCTTGAGAACGCCGTCGACGCTTTTACCTATGCCGAAAAACTCACCGTTGCAATATATAAGGCTGTCGCCGCTTACGTCGCACGCAATCTTTTTTCCGTGTAGCATGTCGTCATAGAACGCGCCGTCTACGTTGTATACAGGCATGTCCAGCGCCTTTTGCGGCGGCACAATCGCTTTTTCGCCCATTGTACTAAGCTGCTCTATCGTCACACTGTCCTTTACGTCAAAGACGCCCGACCTTGTGCGCTGTAAATATGTGAGAGTTGCTAGCGATCCGCACATCTTTGCCACATCACGGCAGATAGCGCGAATATATGTGCCCGACGAGCATGTAACTGAAAACACCATTTCGTCCATGCGCGGCTGACAGATAAGCTCTGTGTCGTAAACGGTGACGCGAACGGGCTTTAACTCAACGTCTTGCCCGTCACGCGCGAGTGCATACGCGCGTTTTCCGTTTACGTGTTTTGCGCTGTATACGGGCGGAATTTGCTCAATCTCGCCCACAAGCGATTGCATGGCGTGAAGCGCCGCGTCGACGGACGGAATGTCGGACGTGGTGTCGACGGTGGTACCCAATGCGTCCAGTGTGTCGGTCTCGTAGCCGAATTTAAATTTGGCTATATAGGTCTTTCTCCTGCCGGAAATATAATCGAACAACCTTGCGGACTTGCCTACACCGACGATTAGCACTCCCTCCGCCATAGGGTCGAGTGTGCCCATATGCCCCACCGTCTTTTGCCCGAGAATGCGCTTTACTCGGGACACTGCCTGCGCCGACGACATTCCGCTCGGCTTGTAAAGATTAATCAGCCCGTTCACTGTTCAATGCCGCCTTTGCCGCGGCGACAATCTTTTCCATCACGTCATAGCGGTCGCCTGACACTATACAACCTGCCGCCATTTTATGACCGCCGCCGCCGAACTTGGCAGCAGCCGATGCGACATCCGGGCCTGCCGACCTATACGACACACGGAATATCGAACCCGGCTGCTCGCACATGGATATGGCTATCTTAACGCCCGATATGCTCGACGCGTTGTTGATTAGCCCTTCCGTATCCTCCGAGGTGCAGCCGCATTCCTGCAAATCCTTTAACGTTATTGTCATAAGCGCAATCTTGCCGTCCTCGTACAGAATTATTCCGCCTAGCGCGCGCGCCGTAAGCTTGACTTTGCTGAACGGATTGTTGCAATAAAGACTGCGGTTCAGCCCGGCAACGTCTATTCCGTATGTGCAAAGCTCCGCAGCCGTGCGGAAGACCTCCTCCGTCGTGTTAGAATGCATAAAATGTCCTGTGTCGGTGGAAAGTCCGGTGTACAGCATGGCGGCAGTGGCGCAGTCGATAACGCCTTCAACCTCCTTGAATATATCGTAAAGCAAATAGCACGTGCTGCACGCCTCGCCTACAATGTAATTGATATTGCAATATCCGGGATTGGTGGCGTGATGGTCTATATTGATGCTGTTTTTGCATGCGGCAATCATGGCGCGGTATTCGCCCAACCTGCTTTCCGTTGCGCAGTCAACCGAGATAAAAAGATCGTACTTTTTATAGCGCGGCGCACAAAACAGCTCATAATCGGGCAAGTAAGCGTACGCAGCGGGCTTGTCGGAATCGCAAACACCGTCGGCGATTTTTCCCAGCCGTTCGCATATTCGCCGCATAGCCAAAACCGAGCCCACGCAATCGCCGTCCGGACGAATGTGCCCCACCACCAAAACCGTTTCAGCGGCTTTAATGGCGTTTAATATTTCAGTCGTTATTGCTTTCATCGTGAATTTCCCTGATAACCTGTTCTATTCTGTCGTAATAGCCCTGGGTCTTGTCCATGACAAATTTAAGCTGCGGCGTGCCGCGCATCTCGCTGTTTTCCTCGGCAAGCACGTGACGGATATATCCCGCACAGCCGTTTAGCGCCTTAACAACGCTCTC
>JAFLVH010000056.1 GCA_022508365.1 Clostridiales bacterium
CGCGCCCGACACTCTGCCGTCGGTGACTATTGCCACGTCCTTTTCAAGCCCCATGCCGATAACCGCCGCAGCGGAGGTCAATAGCTCGCGCATGCCCGGTCCGCCCTTGGGACCTTCGTAGCGAATGACCACGACGTCGCCCTTTTTTACTCTGCCCGAATATATCGCCTCTACGGCGTCCTCCTCGCGGTCAAAGCATTTTGCCTTGCCGTTAATCGTTCCGCCGTAGGCGTAAGCACGCTTGCAAAGCGCACCGTTTTCCGCGAGGTTGCCCTTTAGCACAACCATGCCGCCGGCGTTGGATAGGGGATTGTCTATCTTGCGGATGACGTTTTGGTCTTTTACGTGCGCGTTTTCATACGCACAAGAAAGCGATTCGCCGGACACCGAGCGCGCCGCGCCGTCGATAAGCCCGCTCTTTGCAAGCTCGTGCAGCACCGCCTGAACACCGCCTGCGCGGTGGAAGTCTGCCATGTCCGCCTCGCCGTACGGCTGCAGCGACACAAGCTCCGGAGTAGAGGACGATATGCTCTGAACAAAGTCAAGGTCGAGCTTGATATTGCATTCCGCCGCAACCGCCATGAGGTGAAGTATTGTATTTGCCGAGCCGCCTAATGCCGCGTCTAACCTAAGCGCATTGGTAAAAGCGCGCTTACTTAGAATCATTTTGGGCGTTTCCGCGTTGCGCACAAGATCGCACACGCGAAGACCGCTGTGTTTGGCTATAACAGTGCGGCTGCTGCCGAGCGCCGGCGCAGTGCCGTTGTCGGCGAGCGCAAGACCTAACGCCTCCAGTGCGCAAGCTAGCGGATTGGCTGCATACATGCCGTTGGAGCTTCCCGCGGCAGGGCAGGCAATGGTTTCGGCATTGGTCAGATCCTCAAGGCTCATCGAACCGCACTTTACCTTGCCCACGCTCTCGTACAGCGTGGCAAGCCCTATCTTTTTGCCCTTGGAAATTCCGCTTTCCATAGGTCCGCCTGTGACAAACACGGACGGAATGTTAACTCTTGCCGCGCCCATGAGCATGCCGGCAATGGCGTTGTCACTGTTAGCTATAAACACCGCACCGTCAAACCCGTGCGAAAACAGCATTGTTTCCACACTGTCGGCAATCAGCTCGCGCGAGGGCAGGGAGTACTTGAGCCCGGCTCCGCCTGCAGCTATTCCGTCGCAAACGCTGATTGACGGCAGGATTACGGGCGTGCAGCCGCCGGCACGCACTCCGGACTTGACCGCCTTGGCTATGCCGTCCAGATGCATGTGTCCCGGCACGATGTTAGAGGTTGAAGATATGATGGCGACAAGCGGCTTGTTAAGCTCGCTATCGGTCAGACCCAACGCTTTTAGCATTGCGCGCTGCGGCGCTTTTTCCATTCCTGTGTAAAGTTCCTGCGACATACGGCATCCTTCTAACGTAATATCTTATGTATTATTTTAGCATTTAATGGCACGTTTGTCAATTTTTAAACACAAAAAAAGGACTAAAACCGTGCGTTAAAGTCCTTTTTTAGCCTGTTTTTTACTATTTTCGGCTTACACCATCAGCGGAATGCCGTATTTGCCGAATATCTCGTTGTATACCGAGGGGATGCGTACCGCTATCGCGCTGGCGATAAGGAACGCCGCAAGCCCGACAAATACTATGCGCAAAATCAGATTGTCCGTCCAACCAACAGCATTGTACAGCACGACAAGATACATAAGTACCAGCACTACAAGCCGCGTCCAGTTCATTGCGGATATAACATCAGCAGGTACGTTGACGTATGCCATAATCCAGGATATCACCCAAAGCACAGCGTACGCAATCAAGATGATGACCGATAAAGTTCTGTCGATTTTTTTCATGATTGAACTCCTTGTTCGTTTTTTGTAAATTATGTGTTAATTATATCACACAATTATTAAAAGTCAATATGAATAAGATTAAAATAAGATTAGAAAAATCTTTCTCACGCGGCTGCAGTTGACAAAGACCGTTTATGCAGTATATAATTGCAATATTATTGTGATGAGGTGACATTATGAAGGTTGTGTCCAAACAGTATAATTCGCATATGTGCATGATTTGCGGCATGTTAAACGACGCCGGCGTCAGAGGCCAGTTTTATAATATGGAGGACGGATCGGTGGGCGGACTGTTTACTTACCGCGACGTGCACCAAAGCTACCCGGGCAGAGTGCACGGAGGACTGCTCGCATCCATGATAGACGAGCTGGCAGGCCGTGTTTTGTGGACAGACCGCCCCGAGCTTATTGCCGTCACTATGGATATAAACGTGAAGTACCGCAAGCCCGTGCCTTACGACGTGCCGCTTAAGGGCAGGGGCGTGTACGTGGAAAAGCTGTCACGTGCGTACTCCGCCAAGTGCCAAATAATGAGCATGGACGGCGAGGTGCTGGTGGACGGCGTGGCAAAGTACTTGATCTTGCCTGCGGACAAGATTTCGCCCGGGAGCACCATGGAGAAGGAGCTTGATATCTATGTGCCGGATGAGATTAAGGAAATAGATTTTTAATGCGGAATTAAGAATGCAGAATGAATGTATAGTCAAGCCCGTCATTTCGACCGAAGCGGATAAATCCGAGCGCTTGCACCGCATTAACACTTTATTTTGCGGCTTCGCCCAGACCCCTCGGCTTCGCTCGGTGTGATGGGCGCTTCGCGGCATTAAGTCGATTTTTCGCTACGTTAAGAACTACATAAAAGTATGGTCGCTAAGCGGCATGAAAAAACGGACGTGAATAAGTCACGTCCGTTTTTGGTTTGCATTATTAATAATTATTTGCCGAAGTAGCGTTTAAGAAGGCCTGCAAAGCCGGCACCGTGTCTGGCCTCGTCCTTTGCCATCTCGTGTACGGTGTCGTGGATGGCGTCGTAGCCAAGCTCTTTGGCGCGCTTAGCGAGCATAAGTTTGCCTTCGCATGCGCCCGCTTCCGCCGCTGCGCGAAGCTCAAGGTTCTTCTTGGTGGAGGGGGTTACTACTTCGCCCAAAAGCTCGGCAAACTTGGAGGCGTGATCTGCCTCTTCGTAAGCGTAGCGTTTGTAAGCCTCGGCGATCTCGGGATAGCCCTCGCGCTCTGCCACGCGCGCCATGGCAAGGTACATGCCCACCTCGGTGCATTCGCCCATGAAGTTGGCCTTAAGTCCTTCCGTGACTTCCTTGTCCTCGACTTTGCCGTCGCCGACGTGGTGCTCGCAAGCAAACTTGGCTTCGGTTACGGGCACGAATTTTGTTGCCTTGCAGACGGGGCATACGTCTACGCCGTCTTCAACGATTTCTCCGCAAACTGCGCATCTTTTCATGATTGATAATCTCCTTTTGTGTGAATTTTTGTTAACATTTTTATAGCACAAATAATATAAGTTGTCAAATGATTTGCGATTGCAGAATGCAGAATGATTGTTGGTTTGGCTGAACATTTATTTATGTGCAATACGGATAAGATTCTTCGCTTCGCTCAGAATGACAAAACAGAGTCACCGGAATGACAAAACAGAGCGCTCGGAATGACAAAACAGAGTCCCCGGAATGACAAAACAGGGGAGTTCGAAATGACAAATAATGGGATTGCCGCGGCAAAGGTTTGACAATTTCAGGCGGGAGTGCTATGATTTTTTTTGTGAACGACATAGAGACCATAAATGCAAATAACAATGTGCGCGGAAAACGCAGACAGATGGATATGCTTAACGGACCGATGCTTAAAAATATCCTCATTTTTGCTCTGCCTCTTGCGCTGTGCGGAATACTTCAGCAGCTGTTTAATTCCGCGGATATGGCGGTTGTTTATTGGTTTGAAGGCAGCGTCGCGCAAAGCGCGGTCAACAGTAACGGGGCGCTTGTCAACCTGCTTATAAACCTGTTTTCCGGAATGTCGGTGGGCGTCACCGTAGTCGTCGCCGAGTACGTGGGAAAAAAGCAGACGGACGACCTGCACAGCGTGGTGCTCACTTCTCTTATCATAGCTTCGGTCAGCGGCATTATTTTGCTCGGCGTGGGAATGGGTGTTTCCGCGCCGCTTCTTAAGACTATGAACACGCCAAAGGACACCCTTCCGCTGGCAGTAAAATATCTTCGCATTTATTTTGCGGGCATGCCCTTTCTTATGGTGTACAACTTTGGCGCGGCAGTGCTGCGCGGAGTAGGGGATACCAAAAAGGCGCTTGTTATTCTTTCTGTGACCGGAGTGCTTAACGTAGGGCTGAACGTGCTGTTTGTGGCGGCACTTGATATGAGCGTTGCCGGAGTGGCGCTTGCCACCGTCATTTGCAATATCGTTTCCGCCGTGCTCGTCATGGCCGTTATAATGAAGGATGACATGTTCAAGATTCGCCGCAAGTCGCGCATCAAAAAAGAATACGTCGTAGATATAATTAAAATCGGCATGCCGGCAGGACTGCAGGGCGTGGTGTTTTCCGTCGCCAACGTGCTTATCCAATCGTCCATAAACGGCTTCGGCGCGCAGGCGGTTGCGGGCAACGGCGACGCGGTCAACTTTGAAAACTACGTCTACTTTTTTGTAAACGGTTTCGCACAAAGCACCGTGACCTTTTTCGGGCAGAACTACGCGGCAAAAAAATACGACCGCTGCAAACAGGTGTTCAAGATAAACATGCTTGCCGGCATAATAGTTTCCGCCGCGTTAAGCGCATTATTCTCTCCGCTTGCCAATGTGTTTATACGTATTTACACCGACGACCCGGTGTCCATACAATTTGCCGTAATGCGAATGTGGTGCGTGCTTTCCTGCACTATGTTGTCCTGTCTGTACGAAATCCCCGGCGGCGCACTGCGCGGAATGGGACATTCCATGCTGCCGGCGGTGTTCACGATAATCGGGTCGTGCATTTTGCGCATTATTTGGATCTACACCGTGTTTGCCGCGAACAAGCTGTACTGGCTACTTTTGATTATCTATCCCATAAGCTGGACGGTGACGGGGCTTGCCGTTATAATCAGCTATTACATAATCGTGTGTAAAAAAGGCTTTTACGCGCGCACTCAAGCGCCCGAGTGCGAAACGCAAATCGAAGCCGCCGCTGCCTCGCCTCAACCGGAGCAAACGGAGAGTGTGGACCATGGAGCGTAAATTCAAAGGGAAAAGTCTTTTGGAATTTCCGTCCGACTATACCGTGGTGGATATAGAAACAAACGGAATCGGCGACACGTGCGAGATAATAGAAGTGTCGGCGCTTAAATGCCGCGGAGACGCAATTGTAGACAGCTTTAGTTCGCTGATAAAGCCGTCCGAGCCGATAGGGTGGTTTATCACTAATCTTACAGGCATTACAGACGAGATGGTTGCGGACGCGCCCGAGGCAAAGGGCGTGCTGCAGGATTTTTACGACTTTGTCGGCGGCGATATCATAATAGGGCACAACGTTCACTTTGACGTCAACATGCTGTACGACAAACTGTGGCTGCATAACGGACTTGTTTTAGGCAATTCCTTTGTGGACACGCTCAGACTTGCGCGCAAGGCTCTGCCTCGGCTTGTCAATCACAAGCTGTCCACCGTTGCCCAATATTACGGCGTTTCCACACGCGGCGCGCACCGAGCGCTACGCGACTGCGAAATCTGCAACGAGTGTTACTTAAACCTAAAAAGAGCGTTGCGGCAATAGTATTTTTTCTTATAGAGTAGGAGGGGCTTATGACAATACTTGACAAGGCGATTATATACGCCACAAACGCGCACAGCGGAGCTTTCCGCAAAAGCAGTAAAACACCGTACATTGTTCACCCCATGGAGGCGGCGGTAATTGCCGCGCGGCTGACTGTAGACGAGGAGGTGATTGCGGCGGCGGTGCTTCACGACGTGGTAGAGGATACCGACACCACCAAGGAGATGCTGGAAAAGGAGTTCGGCAAGAGAATAGCCGCGCTCGTCTGCGCGGACAGCGAGGATAAGCGCGAGGACAGACCCGCCGCCGAGACCTGGGAGATACGCAAAAAAGAAACGCTGGATGCCATTCCGCATGCGAGCCGTGACGAACAGATTATAATCCTGTCCGACAAGCTTGCCAACCTGCGCTCGATATACGACGACTACACGCGGATAGGAGACGAGCTATTTAACAGGTTCAACGTAAAAGACAAGAATAAACAAGCCTGGTACTATTGCGGCGTAGCCGAAAGGCTGGACAAATTGCAAAGCGCCAACGCGTACAAGGAATACGTGGAATTGCTATATAAAGTGTTTGGGTGGAAGCCGAAGAATTAACTTAAAATTTTTTCGACAAATTCGGCAAAAACGGTTGACATATGCCGTTATACGGTATATACTGTTATTGAACACTTGAAAGATTGTTCAATTGTTGGAGGCTGAAATGGCGGAAAACGTTAAACATACGGATACGTTGGAGGCGATACGGAGTCAGCTTCCGCCCGACGACGTGATATACGACCTTGCGGATTTGTTTAAGATGTTCGGCGATTCCACGCGCGCAAAGATACTTCAGTGTCTGCAGATACGCGATCTTAACGTGGGGGAGATAGCCGACGTTTTGGGCATGAGCGTTTCGGCGGTGTCGCACCAGCTGCGCGTTTTAAGGGGCGCAAAGCTAGTACGAGGCACCAAAGAGGGCAAGGAAGTAAAGTATTCGCTGGACGACGACCACGTGACCAAAATCTTGGAGTGCGGATTGGCGCACGTCAATGAGAGTTAAGAATTCAGAGTTAAGTATTCAGAATGAAAGATGGTTCAGCCGCACTGCTTTTATTCAGCGCGGAGCAAAAAAAATTTTTTTGGACAACAGTTGAACGATTACTCAATAGTAAAAACGTTCTATAATCAATCGAATAACTTTGGGAGGGTTATCATGAAAAAGGTTTTTAAAATGCAGGACTTGGAATGTGCAAACTGCGCCGCTAAGATGGAGCAGGCGATTGCAAAAATAGACGGCGTAATTTCCGTCAGCGTCAATTTTATGACGCAAAAGCTTACTATAGATGCGGACGAAGGCGCAATGGACGGCATCGTAAAAGAAGCCGCCAAAATCTGCAAGAAGATTGAGCCCGATTGCAGAATAATTTTTTAATTAAGAATAAAGAATGCAGAATTAAGAATTAAAGATAAGGATGAGATTCTTCGCTTCGCTCGGAATGACGAAAAAGGTTGCATGGAATAACCTGCGGTTGCTTCGTAGGACAATAAAGAGGATCGGCGGCTTGTCGCCGCACTGTTATGACAAGAAGGCAAAGAAAAAACTTAATACGGATACTCGTAGCACTCGGTGCGTTTGCGGTGATTTTTGTCATCGACAAGATCGTCGCGCTGGACGGCGTGTTTGCAGGCCGCTTAGGCTTTTTGTTTCCGTTTGCGCTGTATCTGTCCGTGTACATAGTCATCGGCTACGACGTTCTTATTAGGGCGGTAAAAAATATCGCGCACGGACAGATGTTTGACGAAAACTTTCTCATGGGCATTGCCACCCTCGGCGCGTTTGCGCTTGCCATATACCGCGGCGCAAACGGACTGGAGATAGAGGGCTTTGACGAGGCGTGCGCCGTGCTGCTGTTCTATCAGCTGGGCGAGTGGTTTCAGTCCTACGCCACAGGCAGGTCGCGTAAGTCCATTTCCGCGCTTATGGATATTCGGCCCGATTACGCCAACGTCTTGCGCGATGGATCTGCCGTGACAGTGGACCCCGGCGAGGTAGAAGTGGGCGAGACAATAGTTATTAACCCCGGTGAGCGAGTTCCGCTGGACGGCGTAATAATAAATGGCAGTACAACGCTCGACACTAAGGCGCTAACCGGCGAATCGCTGCCGCAGGACGTACAAGAGGGCGGCGAGGTGATAAGCGGCTCGGTCAATCTCACGTCTCAAATAGAGGTGCGAGTCACTAAGGCGTTTTACGACAGTACAGTCAGCAAAATACTCGACCTTGTGGAAAACGCATCTTCGCAAAAGTCCAAGGCGGAAAATTTTATCACCAAGTTTGCAAGGTTTTACACGCCTGCGGTGGTTGGCGTGGCGGCGCTGCTTGCGGTCATATTCGGCGCGGTCACTTCCGATTGGTCAACAGGCGTGTACCGCGCGCTTAGCTTCCTCGTGGTGTCCTGTCCGTGCGCGCTTGTGATATCAATTCCGCTGTCGTTCTTTGCCGGACTGGGCGCGGCGTCACGGTACGGTATTCTAATTAAAGGCTCCAACTATCTGGAAAAGTTTAACAAGGCAAACATATTTGTATTCGATAAAACGGGCACGCTGACCAAGGGCAACTTTGCCGTGACCGAGGTTTCGCCGGAAAGCGACCGTGAGAACATTTTGCGGCTTGCCGCCATCGCCGAAAACAATTCCAATCACCCAATAGCGCGCTCGATTGTCGGGGCGTTCGGCGGAGATGTGCCGAGCGGTTATACGCTGACAAACATTGCCGGCGCGGGCGTCATGGCGGAGCGTGACGGCGATATAATTCTCTGCGGCAACGAAAAGCTGATGGCGCAAAACGATATAGAATACGCCAAAGCAAGCGGCACCGGAACAGTGGTGTACGTTGCTCACAACGGAAAATTTGTAGGGTGGCTGCTCATTGCCGACGAGATTAAGGACGAGACAAAGCAGGTGATAGGCGAGCTTAACGGCATGGGCTGCAAAACCGTAATGCTTACCGGCGACAACGAGCTTGTGGCACAAAGCGTTGCAACCGAGATTGGCTTGACCTCTTACAAGGCGTCGCTGCTTCCGCAGAACAAGGTGGAAGAAGTAGAGAGCTTGCTCGCCGCAAAGGGTAAGAAAGACGCGCTGTGCTTTGTGGGCGACGGCATAAACGACGCGCCCGTTCTTATGCGCTCCGACATAGGCATGGCGATGGGCGGCGTGGGCAGCGACGCGGCAATAGAGGCGTCTGACATAGTGCTTATGAAGGATGACCTTAAGGGCATTCCGCTTGCTAAGCGCATAGCAAAAAAGACTATGAAGATAGTCTTTGAGAACATAGCGTTTTCGCTTATAGTAAAGCTGGCTATACTTGTGCTGTCCGCGCTGGGCATAACAAACATGTGGGTGGCGGTGTTCGGCGACGTGGGTGTTGCCGTGCTTGCCATACTAAACGCTATGCGCGTTAATTCCAAATACGGAAAGTCGGTTTGACGTTAATGCAGCTCTTTAATAAATTTTTGCATGCGCTCTGTTAATAGTCGGTCTTTGTCCATGCCGATAAGCTCGTTTCGAGTTACCCACTTGTAGGCTATGGTTTCGCCCTCTTGAAGTGTGATGCTGTGTTTTTCGCAGTTTGTCACGCAGAGGAATTCTACATATATCGAATGGGTATCTTCACTGACAACTGTGCCGACCTCGGTAAGCTCTTGGGCAGAAATACCTGTCTCCTCCAGTAACTCTCTTTTTGCGCAGTCTATGGGCGTTTCGCCAAGTAGGGCAGAGCCGCCTGCGGTTGCTTCCCACATGCCGCCGTGGGTCTTGTTACGGTCGCGCTGCATCAGTAAATACGTTCCGTCCGCGTGCCGCACCAAAATGTCGCAAACAAGGTGAAACATTCCGTCGGGAATAACCTCGCCGCGAATGATGGTAAAATCCTCTATCTTGTTAAAATTCTTGTCGTACGCGTCCCAAATTTCCATTGTAATACTCTCCGTGTAAAGAATTATAGCATGGAAGCATATAAAAGGCAAGCGGCAATAAAACGAATTTTAATTTACCGCGTTACAACGCTTGACAAAGTTAAATGTGTGGGTTATAATAATCACCGTAAGCAAATTATTGCTCACGAAAAACTATATATTTTTGCACTCATAGCGCAATTGGATAGAGCGTCTGGCTACGGACCAGAAGGTTGGGAGT
>JAFLVH010000057.1 GCA_022508365.1 Clostridiales bacterium
CCCATGACCTATGCGTTGCGAACGCATCGCTCTACCAACTGAGCTATATCCCCATGAACAATCATTAGTTTAGCACAACAAAAATTATTTGTAAAGTAAAATAACGTGATTTTTTTGCTTAGTATGATGGCGGCAAATCATAAGCGGCGATTAAATGATTCTATTTTATACGTTTGGTAAATTTTTTTAAAACTATTGACACAAATAGGGGTATGTGATATATTGTTACCATCAAATACAGCATACTCTTACTTGCCGAATTAGCAGCTCGCTTTTACTTAACATAACAGCCTGCTTTTTGCTTATTTGACAAAAAATAGTTGGAGGAACAAAATGAAAATCAAAAAGACTCTTTCTGCGATTTTATCGCTTGCTCTTGCAAGCTCTATCTCGGTCGGGCTTGTCGCGTGCGGCGGCGGTGACGGCGACAAAACCGCCGGAGGCGGTGGCGGCGGAAACAAACCCGTAGTCAGCGAAAAGGTTACCAAAGAACAGTGGGAAAGCGCGTTTACCGCCACCAATTTTATCAACGGCACGGTCAAATTGATCGAGACGACCAAAGGCGAAATACGCATCGGAGAAAACACTACGGTTAACGGCACGGCAACAATAACGACGGAAGCCGTTATCGCAAACGACAAGCAGTACACAAAGACCTCTTATTCCGCAACCGGAGACAAGGCCTTGGTGGACTTTGCTTCGGCCATGGAAACAGAGGAGAGATACACGTTAAGATATGACGGAGACCCTGCCAATCCTATTTACCTTTACTACGGCAACAAAGACCCGTACGGTGACGACTTCCGGGACGTGGAACCGGGCAAGATGCACTGGATGGTTCGTGCCGGAGAATTTTACGGCAAGGGCCTCTTTGATGACGAAATAGAGGACCTGCTCGACATCAAGCCGTTTTACGAGGCCTTTGAATACAACAACGCAAAAAAGGGTTACACAATCAAGGAAGACGCGGATAACCGCGAATATTTTGAAGGAATGGTGCTTAAATTTAAGGATTACAAGGTTGCGGCGGTAGAATCCGAAACCGTGCGTGACAAAACCACTTACACCAAGTCATACACAATCACTTACGGCAATCAGACGGTAACCTTGCCTACGCTGGAAGCGTCGCCGTACGACGGCACCTGGATGGTAAGTTATATCAAAGACGATAGGAATAATGTTACCTACCAAATCGGCGATATGATTGAAAGCTATTTTGGCATGACTCCGGTAGAATTAGCGGTAGACTCTGTAAAGCTTGTCTTAAACAAGGACGGCACGGCAACATACAAATATCTTGACAAATCCAACCCCTGCGTGTGGGATTATATCGAAGATAGAATTATATTGTATTCCAATAATCTGGCCGGCGGAGGAACTAATGAGTATTTGGATTTCGACGCAGACTCGGGATGCATGACATTACGGCTGGACTCTGAAGTAAACCTTTACCTTACAAAGCAAACGGCATAGAGCAATCCGATTTAAATTACTGTAAATATAATCAGGGCTTATTTCCAAACGAAGTAAGCCCTTTTTGTTGCTGCAGCCCTTTATTCTATTTTATCGTCTTATCTTGACTATTTCCATTCGCTATGATATACTTATCTCGATGGAAGTTGAAAGACTGGATATAGATAAAGCCTTGGCGTATCTTACGCGCGAGGAAAAGCTTAAAATGCTTTCCGGCGACGGTATGTGGCACACATTCGGCACGGGCGAGCTGCCGCGCGTGCGCATGTCTGACGGACCCACTGGGCTGCGCATGACGAGCGAAACAGGCTCCGCCATCCCTGCCACCTGTTTTCCCACGGCGTCCATGCTTGCAAACAGCTGGGACGCGGCAATGTGCTACAGCGTGGGTGCGGCAATCGGCGGCGAGGCTACCGCCATGGGCGCAAATGTTCTTCTCGCGCCCGGGCTCAATATAAAGCGCCACCCGCTCGGCGGTCGAAACTTTGAATACTTTTCCGAAGATCCGCTTCTTGCCGGCGAACTTGGCAAGGCGTACGTTGCAGGTGTTCAGTCCACCGGCGTAGGCGCGTGCATCAAGCATTTTGCCGTCAACAACCAGGAAGGCATGCGCATGTATTCCGATTCCGTAGTGGACGAGCGCGCGCTCCGTGAAGTTTATCTCAAACCGTTTGAAAAAGTCCTTTCCGCCAAGCCTGCCGCGGTGATGTGCGCATACAACAAGCTCAACGGCAACTATTGCTCGGAAAGCAAATATCTTTTAACAAAACTGCTCCGCGAAGAATGGAAATTCGAGGGCGTTACCATATCCGATTGGGGCGCGGTACATGACCGCGCAAAATCGCTTAAGGCGGGGCTTGACCTTGCCATGCCTTGCACGGACGAATTTTATTACAATTCTCTCGACCAAGCCCTCGCTCGCGGCGAGATTACACAAGAGGAAATAGACGCTTCGCTAAGCCGTATCTTAGAGCTTATAGACAACACATATCTCGAACCGTACGGCGACATTGACGCGGAGGCGAACGAGCGCACCGCATACAACTCCGCCGCCGCGAGCCTTGTTCTCTTGCGCAACGAAAACGGCTTTTTGCCGCTTACCAAAAACATGAAGGTTGCCGTGTGCGGCAAGTATTTTGAAACAGCGCCCACACAGGGCGGCGGCAGCTCGCACGTGACCGAAATCAAGCACGTTACGCCCGAAACCGCGTTTTTGCAACGCGCAATCGACGTTAAGTATATAAAAGACTTGTCCAAGGCAGTGGAAAGTACCGCGGGCTTTGACGCCGTTTTGGTGTACGCCGGCGCGCCCACGCCCACCGAGGGCATCGACCGCGAAACGCTGTCACTCCCCCCCGAACAGGACAAGCTGATAACAGACCTCACCGCCGCCGGGCGCAAAGTGGTTGTGGTGCTTTGCTCCGCCGGGCCGGTGCTTATGCCGTGGGTCAACCGCGTTCAGTCCATTCTTTACGCCGGGCTCAACGGCAGTATGGGCGCGCTTGCCGCGGTGGACGCGCTGTACGGCAGAATCAATCCTTGCGGCAGGCTTGCGGAAACCTTTCCGCTCGAACAGCCCGACTTCGGGTCGGACTTCGGCGGGCTTCGCACCGTGTACCGCGAAAGCATTTACGTGGGCTACCGCTACTACGACGCGCTTGATAAAAAAGTGCTGTTCCCCTTTGGGCACGGACTGTCATTCTGCGACATCAAGTACGACGACGTGCACGTCAAGCGGTACGAAAACGGCGAGTTTGACGTTACGCTCACGCTCACCAACAATTCGCCGCGCGACGCGTACGAGACGGTGCAGATTTACATTTCCGACCGCACAGGTCGCATTATGTGCGCAAAAAAACAGCTTGCAGGATTTTCCAAGGTGTTTGTGGAGGGACAGGATTCCGCCACCGTCACCGTTCGGCTCAGCCGCAGCGCGTTTGAATTCTTTAACACCAAGTCGAAAAAGTTTGACGTGTGCGACGGCGAATACAAGATTATTGTAGCGGCGTCCGCGACCGACGTAAAAAAAGAAATTTCCGTCAAGGTCAACGGCAACTTCTTCGGATTTGAAAAACCGCTTGAATACATTAAGCCGCGCGAGCAAATAACCGACGCGGAGTTTGAGCGCCTTCTCGGCGCGCCCATTCCCGTCGTATTCCCTCGCCCGGGGCGCGGCGAGTTTACGCTCGACTGCTGTGTGGACGATATAAAGCACACGTTTATCGGCAAAATCCTTAGGCGCGCGGTTATGCGTAGGGCTAGGTCCGCAGGACCTGCCGGATCGTTAGATCGCAAGGCGTTTATTAATTCCGCAATGTTCACTCCGCTGTTTGCGGTAAGCTCCATGTCGGGCGGCGCCATGCCTCTTTCCACCGCCAACGGCATAGTGCAAATGGCCAACGGACACTTCTTTAAAGGGCTCAAAACCATAATAGGGCGCAAAAAGCCCTCTGCACCGCAGCAGTAAACCCGGGGAGTACAAATGCCAAAACTGGAAGTTTTTGATTATATAGAACGCGCCGCCAAAACGTTGGATGACAATTTGGTGGGGTTTTCGCATGCCGCCGATAAGCTGACCGAATACTTGTCGTCCAAGTTCGGCGACATTGACGCGACAATCGGCGTTACCTCGCGAATAAAAACGCGCGACAGTCTCAAAGAAAAAATTCTGCGCAACAACCTTTACCGCGAAACCGATCCCGAGCGGCTCGTCTTTGAAATGCACGACATTATCGGTGTAAAAATAGAATGTAGATTCTTCAAGGACGAGGCGTATCTGTTTGACGTGCTGCGCGACCTGTTTTGCGTAGATCTCGGCGACGGCATGTTCTGCCCCGAGGGGAAAAAATCCATTCGGCTTAAATTAGGTGTGCCTCAACCCGAATACCAAAAGAACGGCTACGCCATTTACCGCATTGACGGAAACGTCACCTACGGCGGCGAAACATATAATTTTGAGCTCCAAATAAAATCGCTGGTCAACAGCTTTTGGTCGGAAATCGAGCACAAGCTGATTTACAAGAACAATCGGCTCAACCAGTTTGACAACCTGATGAAGGAAATGCTCAACTACACGCACGAAAGCTTATCTGGCATAGACCACCAGCTCAACCTGATTTTTAACCGTCTGTCCGGCAACGCGATTGTCAATCAGCAGGAACAACTGAAAAACATGCTCGCGCTCGGACTGAACGAGATTTTTACGACCATAGTCAAGGCGAACACAGGAATACCCGTAGGCATCACCGAATACACGGACGCCATAGTGGAATATCTGATAACCGCGTCGTCGTACACAAACGACATGAACGGCGAATCATTTATTAAGACCATGACGGAAAAGATTGCTGACGTGGCGCACGACGAGATTGCCGCATCCGAACGCGCGAGGAATATCGCGTTCAGCGACGGAAACTACGGCGGACTGTTTGTCAGCCTTATGAAATGGATGCGCGAGATAGATTACACGACAATCGCCATCGGCGAGGATATTTCTGTCACCGCCACGCTTGACGGCACGTACGACGAAGTGGCAAAGCTGTTTTTGCGCGACATAAACAACGACTTCTACCTGAACACGTTTTTCCATATATATTTCGCCTTAGAGCGCGGCACGGACAACCAGGACTTTGCCGATTACATAAAATACTACACCGACACGATTATGGCAGGCAAAACTCAACACCAAATCTACCGCACCCTTGCGCGGCTGTCCGAACTCCCTGCCAACAAGCTCCCCCTACTCGACACAATGAACATGCTCAAAAAAATCGGCTAACAGCCGATTTTTTAATTCTGAAATATGAATTCGGAATTAATAATAAGGATAATTTTATTTGAAATAATTTAGCCGCGCATTACTTGCGCGGCTTTTTTTCATAGTTCTACAAATTATCTGAAACATGAATTTCAGTTTGGCAGTGACACTAACCAACAGATTGTCTTTTTAATTTTTTTCTGTTGTTTCTTCAGCGTTTTGCTCGGTTGCGGTTTCATTCCGAATTAGCTCTGCGTCTTTTAGGGTTATGTGCGTAATCTGCCTTGCGGCGACTGCGGCGGCAAGCGATACAAGGCTTATAAAAAACACGCCGAGCCCCCATCCGTCAAAGCGTATACACACAAAGGACAGGTAAAAAACCGTCATTACGGAAAGCACTGCCATGTGCAATTCCTGTCCGAAGTACGCGCGGTTTTTAAATCCCTTCTTCGGCGCATGCTCGAAGATAATGCGCTTTTGTATCTTATACCTGATCTGGTTCATTATCATGAGCCACACGGATACGCAAAACATTCCGAACACAGTGACAAACACATACATCAGCCCGTACGAAGCCACATGCTTGCTTACGTACATTGCGCCTGCCTGTCCCGGAAGCAACAGCGCCACCATTTGCAGCAAAAACGCCGCTATAGTCAGCGTTTTTGTTACAAACGACATGGTGGCAAGTGTCCTTTCGTCCTTTTCCACATAGTAGTACGCGCCCGAATATTTTTGCTTCTTTTGCTTTTCGGGCTGTTTTTCTTTCGGTGATTGAAGCTCCGGCGCGGTTTCGCCGATTTCGCCGTTCTCGTTCACCTTTACGTATTCGGACTGTTCATGCGGATTTTTCACTCTGCCAAAGACCGCCAAAAGTTATATTGTTTACGATTTCCCTTTGCCTTATAAT
Organism: Clostridiales bacterium; assembly: GCA_022508365.1. Lineage (GTDB taxonomy): Bacteria > Bacillota > Clostridia > Christensenellales > Pumilibacteraceae > Anaerocaecibacter. The sequence goes on from JAFLVH010000057.1 coordinate 6,141, forward strand.
ATGATGCAAGCGCGGTGCAGGCGGACTTTACGCCGCTTTCGGCAAGGTCCTCCAATTCGCGCAACGCCTTGTTTTCGTCCACATAAAGATTGAGCATGGCAAGCTTTACGGCGCAGTCCAATAGCCCCGCCCTTGCGCCGGTCTTGTAGTAGAAGCGCGCGCGGTCCATATCGCCCTGTTCTTGAAATCTGTCGCCCATCACCTCTGACGCGTCGGGATTGCCCAATTGCGCGGCAAGCACGATATACTTGTTCCACTCCGTCGGGTCGGTCTGACGCACACACAAAGCATAAGCGTACATGGCCTTCGGGTCGTCCGCATCCACGCGCTTTTTAAGCTGAATAAGTTCCTGTTCGGTCATATTGTATATTGTAATCTCGTTATCTGAAAATTATTAAGCCGCAGCCGTTATTTATCCACAGCTACAAACGCGACCGCCTGCTCCTTGCTTGTTGACGCCGCCGCGGAAAGAAGTGGCAAATACATATCGACAAGCGCGCCGCCTAATGCATTAATCGCGTCCTTGCCGTGCTTGACCCCGCCTATTTTATCGTAAATCGGCTTGTAGTCTATCAGATCGGTGGAAAGCGCAGTACCCTTTTCCAGCACGGAAAGCAGTGGCGTGCAATCCTTGGTGCGCACCACGCCGCACGCGCCAAGCGCGTCTCCGCCGTAAATAAACGCGTCCGCTTTTATCTCGCCGGCAAACACCACATACAGCGTTACGCCGTTTTTGCCGTCTGCTGCGACCACGCACGGAACATTATTTTCGGCGGCGGATTTAATCACCTTGCACATCTCACGCACAACCGAGTTTCTGGCTATTCCGCTAAAGCTGAGCGCCGGCACGGGATAGTCCAAAATCTCTATCTTGACCGCGCCGTCCGACAAAACTTTCTCTGTCTTTGCTTCAGACAGTGCGCTTGCCGTGCAGCACATATAGTCGCTGCCATCGCCCACGCGCGTGGCAATGGCGCCGCCGTAGCGCGAAACAAACGCCGCGAGCCTGCGCGCAATATCGTCGGAGAGAATGTCCGGATTCTGCAGCGTGGCTATGTGATTACCTACGGCTATGGGCGTATAAAACAATTGTTCTCCGCCCACGGCAAGCGCCGCGCCCACGGCAGGGTTAATGTCGCCTGCGCTGTAGCACATATATCCGTCCTTGCCGATTGCCGGAGCGGTTGACACCACGTTGTAGCCGTGCGCGTACGTGTCGAACAAAAAGTCAAAGCCCTTGCTTATTCCGCGTGCGAGCTTATCTTCCAAATAGTAGTTGACCGTCCTCGGCATGGGGAACAAAAAGTCCGCCACCGCGTCCTTGTCTATTTGCGGTGCCGCCGCCTTGAGCTCGTCCAAAAGCCCGGAAAGCGTAGCGTCGCCGCAGTCAACGTCAACGTCGAGCTTGGGGGTTTCCACGCCGCACATAGTGCAAAGACGGTTGAACGCGTACGTTTGATCGAACGGATCGAGCAAAAGATGATCTATCGCGTACGCCGTGAGTTTGTTGATTATGCTGTTGATATCGTTTTTCATATAATCCTCGAGAGCGAATTCGCTTGCGAATTCGACATTATTATTACGGTTTTTTGCGCTTGCGCCCGGTTAACGCTTGAGCGGCTTTTTATCTGTAATTCCTAATTAACTACACGCTTCTTACCGGCAGAACAAGATAAATATAGTCCTCGCCGTCACCTACGGGCGACACAATGCACACCGAAGTCGAATTGGTAAGGTTGAGCACGATTGTTTCGCAGGTCATGCTGTGCAAAAATTCGGTGAAATACCGCGCGTTGAACGAGATGGTAAGGTCGGCGCCTTCGGTATTGACGGGAATGTTTTCCTCGACGTTGCCCGCCTCGCTACGCGAGCTGACGGTCATGTTGGTCTGGGAAATGTCAAACCGCACGAGGTTGTTGTTCTTTTCCGAACGCGCCATAAGCACCGCGCGGTCGATAGCGTCCTCGAAGTACGCCTTGGGAATGTACACCTGCGTGTCGAAATGCTGCGGAATGATCTGGCGGTAGTTGACAAACGAACCGTCGATAAGCCGAGTCGTGATGGTGGTGGCGTCAACCTTGGCCATGAGGTAGTTCTTGTGAAGGTACAGCTTGACGGGATCGTCGTTGTCGGACAAGAGCCGCGAAATCTCCATGACCGCGCGCACCGGAACGGTTATGCTGGTGGTAGCGGTGGTGGCAATAAGCGGTTTTACGCATTTTGCAAGGCGGTATCCGTCGGTGCTGACCGCAACCACATTGCTGTCGGTAATCTCCAAAAGCACGCCCTTTAGCGCGGGATGCGAATCGTCCGTGCACACCGAAAAAGCAACCTTGTTGACCAAATCCTTGAGGTCGGAGTTTTTCAGCTCAAAGTGCTGTGTGTCCTCTATGCGGTTGACCTCGGGGAACTGCTCGGCGGGATAGCAGCCGAACTCGCCCTCGCTGCGCTCGTAGTCTATCTTAAGCCGGGAGGACGTAGCGGTGAGCACTATGTTTTGCGAGGTAAGCTTTTTGACAAAGTCGGCAAACAGCTTGCCGGGCACAACCGCCTCGCCCGATTCCACCACGTTGGCGCGAATCATGTGTTCTATGGACAGCTCGAGGTCGGTCGCCGTAAGCGTGAGCGTGCCGTCCTCTGCCACCATGCGGATGCCCTCAAGCACTGGATTGGTCGAGCGCGCGGGCACCGCTTTAATTACTTTGGCGACCGCATCGCATAAATCATTGCCGTTACATTCGATTTTCATATGTTGCTCCCTATTGTTTTTTCTATCTTTATTATATATTATCCGATTAAAAAAGTCAATGCGTTTTGCATACCCTTTTGACCGCGTCCGATATTTTTTGGACAAATCCAAAAACCGCTTTACATTACGTCAAAAACTTGATAAAATATTTATATATAGAAACATCGGGATGGATTTATGAAAGACCACGAATCCGAAGAAATGTATTTGGAAACTATCCTCGTACTAAAAGGCGAACGCCCGGCTGTCCGCTCGATTGACATTGCGGAAAAATTGGGCTACGCCAAAAGCAGCGTGTCGCGCGGCGTCAGCCTGCTTCAGGACCGCGGCTATATTCGCGTGGGCGACGACGGATTTATCGATTTTACCGAAAGTGGCAGAGAAAAGGCAAACGGAATATACGAACGCCATAACATATTGACAAAATTCTTTATGGAGATTGGCGCCGACGAAGCTCTTGCGGAATCCAACGCCTGCAGAATAGAACACGTAATAGACGACCGAATCTTTGAACTTATTAAGAAGCAAGTCAATAAACACTGATTTTTTGCCCCAAAAAGATTGACAACAAAAATTCAATATAGTATAATATTCAAGCTTGCAGTAAGCTCATTTTTACTGTTATTGCAATATGCTGTTATGGCTCGGTAGGACCACCACCATTGAAAGGTTCGCTGCAAGCGAAAACTAATCTTAAACTAAATATGCTGTTATGGCTCAGTCGGTAGAGCACCACCTTGGTAAGGTGGAGGTCCCG
>JAFLVH010000058.1 GCA_022508365.1 Clostridiales bacterium
CGACGTATTTCCCACGCCCGATCAGCTAAGCTTTTTGCCGCGCCGCAGGCTTGACGCGCTCGGCTGCGGTTACAGATCGCAATACATATTGGACACGTCCAAGATTTGCGCGGAAACAGACCTATTAAACAGGCTGTACGCCGCAAACACGGCGGACGCGCAAAAGCTGCTTTTGACCCTTCCCGGAGTCGGGCAAAAAATCACCGACTGCGTATCGTTGTTCGCGCTCGGAAGACTGGATGTTTTTCCCATTGACACTTGGATGTTCAAGACCCAGCGCGTAGGTATGGAAACCGAATCGCAGACGCGCGCACGGCTTATGGAAAGGTACGGCGCTTATGCCGGTTACGCACAGCAGTTGCTGTTTTATCACTACGCCATTCTGAAAAAGGGTAATATATAATGACGCTTGCCCAATGCTTTGAAACGCTTTTTGCTTCTATAGACATGGTGACATTGTGCTTGTGGACGACGGGCTTTATACTGTTTTGCATAGAGTTTTTTCAGCCTATGCACGGCGTGTCGTATATTTTGGGTACGGGGCTACTCTCTGCGGCGTTCGGTGTGCGCATGGTGCACGGCTCGGCCGGCGAGGCGTTTGTGTTTATCTGGTTTACGGCGATATTGCTTTTTGCGGTGCACTGCGTGTCGCTTGCCACGCAAAAGCGCGGCTGGCTTAAGGTTGCACGCATGGAAAAAGCCGGTGCAAGGACGCGCAAGTACGGCGATCTTATTGACAGCATAGGTATTGCCAACACGCCGATCGATCTCACCGGCAGCGCCACAATCAACGACGTCAACCTTGTAGTATGCAGCTTTACGCCCATCATGCAGGGCGAGCGTGTTAAGATTGTAAAAATCACACCCGACAGAATAATTGTGGAACGGGTGGGCGGCGACAATTAATCCGAAACGTTCTATCGCTCGGATAAAATTCATAATATAAAGCACTATGAGTTTTATCGAGCAAGCGGCAAAAATATTTTCTCACACTCCGGAATATAAATTTCAAGTGGTCCTATTCGGGCGCGACGCATTTTACATAGAAGGCGCGCGCCCGATTAAAATTGACGAAAAAGAGATGATATTCAAAATCCCGAATGGACTTATTTCGCTTGTCGGCGAAGGAATGACGGTTAAGGAGCTTTCGGACGACACCGCGGCGATTGTGGGCAGGATCAATTCCTACACGGTGACAGATCTATGAAAAAGCCTAAAAATCCTCCGCGTGATACGGCCGCCGACAAACAAGCAAAAATCGAAGCAAAAAGACAGTACGAAGCAAAAAAGCTTGAGTATAAGCGCGAAAAAATGCGCCTAAAGCAAGAGCGCATACAGCAAAAAAATAAGATAGCGCAGGAACGCCGAATTAGGCGCCAAGCGGTATATACTAAAATAAGCGCAAAGCTAAAAAATAAAAAAGCAGGGTTCGATTACAAAAACTTCGGGCTTATTCCTCGTGTTGAGCTTGCGGTCAAGGGCGACAAGACTTCGGCGGTCACGCGCCTGTCGGCGTCGGGGATTGACGTGACGGACGTTAAGTTTTTCGGCGGTGAAACGCTGTTTAAAATACGAAAAAAAGACCTAAAAAAAGGTGTTGCTATTTTAAGCGAAATGTGCTATACTCATAGAATAAACGCGACGTTCGGTATGAACAAGCGGTTTGCTTTTTTTGCGGCGCGCATGGGACTTATTGTGGGCGCGGCGCTGTCGGTCGCAAGCTTGAACATTCTATACGGATATATTTGGCGGGTGAATATTTCGGGCAACAGCAACCTTTCCGTTGCGGCTATCGAAAGCACGCTAAAGCGCGCGGGGATCTCGCCGGGCAGCAAAAAGGCTAACTCTCTTACAACGTATGCCGCAGAGGTGCTGGGCGGCATGGACGGCATTTCGGACGCGTCCTGCGAGATAAAGGGCACTACGCTGTACGTACACGTGCTGGAAACAACGGAGAGCACGCACATAGACAGGTACAGTGAGTTCACGTCCGGCTACGACGCAACCGTCACACGCATTATCATGCGCAGCGGTACGGCGCTTGTAAAGCGCGGTGACGTAGTAAAGCGCGGTGATGTCTTGGCAAACGGCGACATGTTTTCCACAGCCGGGGAGCTGCTGTATAGCGGGGACTGCGATTGCGAGATTTACGGCGACGTTGCAATCACCGTGTCGGCGCAAATACCGTTATCCGCCGTGGAGTACAGGCGCACAGGACGGACCAAACAAAAGACGGTGTACACGCTGTTCGGGCGGAATATCGGCAAGGCTTCTTCGCCGTACAAGACTTACGAGGTGCGCTCGCACACGTCGCGCTATGACGTTTTGGTTCCGCTTTACGCCACCACGTACACCTATCATGAGACCGCCGCAGTGGAATACGAACGGGATATAGAACAGGCTGCGGAGGACTTTGCCAAAAGCAAGATAGCAAGCATGGGCTTCGAGGGTGAGTTTGACTATTCTTACAGTGTGGAGCAAGCTGTGCCGGGACTTTTTGCCGTACATTTATTCATAACCGGGGAGACGGTTATTTCAATAGGCAGGACTGCCGAAAGCAATCAAAACACGGAGAAATAATTTGATAAAATCGTTTGAAAACGACGAAATTCGCGCTGTGTTCGGCGCGTACGATGCAAATATAAAAATGCTGGAAAAGCTTCTCAAGGTGTCGGTAAGACCCACGCCCGACGGGGTGGAGATTGTAGGTCCCGTTGCCGACGCGGAAAAGGCGAGTCTTTTATTGGACAAGCTGTGCGCCGCGGTCAGGCGCGGAGAGAATATCGATCCCGACAAGGTCAAGCAGTATTTTGATATATTGACCTCGGACCCCTTGAGCATTGACGATATCACCACGCAGGCTGTGTGTGTAAACGCGCACGGGCAAAAAATTTACGCAAAGACCGTGCGGCAGAAGAAGTTTATAGACGCGGTAAGTAACAATCTTTTGACGTTTGCTATAGGTCCTGCCGGAACCGGCAAGACGTATCTTGCGGTAGCGATGGCGGCAAACGCCGTAAAGCGCGGTTTGGTCGATAGGATTATTCTGACTCGTCCTGCGATAGAGGCAGGCGAAAAGCTCGGGTTTTTGCCGGGCGATTTACAGATGAAGGTCGATCCGTATCTAAAGCCGCTTTATGACGCACTTATGGAAATGTTCGGAGATGACTATACTCGTCTTATAGAGCGCGGCACGGTGGAAATAGCGCCGCTTGCGTACATGCGCGGTAGGACGCTATCTCACGCGTTTATCATTCTGGACGAGGCGCAAAACACCACGCCAGAGCAGATGAAGATGTTCTTGACGCGCTTCGGCGAGGGCAGCCGCGTGATAGTCACCGGCGACATAACGCAGATTGACATAAAGGGCGAAATGTCGGGGCTTATCGACGCGGAAAACGTGCTTAAGGACGTTGACGGCATAGCCTTTGTGCATTTAAGCGAAGATGACGTCGTTCGTCACGGACTGGTCATGAAGATAGTAAAAGCATATAACAAGTATTCGCAAAGGAGAAATAAAAGTGGAAGCGGAAAAGTCGACTGAAAATATTACGTATTCACCGCCTAAAAGCGCATACCTTTGGACTGCAGGCATATTTGCAATAGTTTACGCGATAATCTACATATCGCTTGTGTTGCTTGTGCATTATACGACAAGCGGATTGGGCTTGCTTAATCTTGCCGACGCTCACGCGTATGTATTGTATGCGTTTGTATTTTTGTTCGTTATTGTCTCTATGTATATTTACCTGGTGGTGTCGCGCAGGGAGCTGTTGTATTCGCTGAAAAAAGTTGGCGCGATGATGACGCTGTTTTCTATTGTCGTTGTGATAAACATGGTGCTGATGGTGTTCAACGTGTATCTCATTTGCGTGGCGCTGGCAGCAATGCTTATCTTGCCTTTTTCAAAAAAACGCGACGCGTTTGTGCTAAACATTTTTTCATGCCTTGTGACGCTGTTTGTGCTTATTGCAACGCTTGAGCATAAGGAATTCCCGGCGGTTGCATTCACGCTGATCGCGGGTCTCTTGGGCGGCGCTGTGGCAACGTACAGCTTTCCGTCGGGCATGACGCGCGTGGTGTCGCTTCTTCGTTCGTTTGTCACCGGCGTGGTGACGATTGCCGTGTACTTTGTACTTCTTTCCACTTACAAAATGAGTGTAGCGCCGTTTGTGGATAGGATTATGTTCATAGGTTTGTCGGTCGCGGGCGAGGTGCTGTTTACAGCGGTGGTCATTCCGCTTGTGGAATGGATTTTCAATCTTACAAGCGACTTCAAGCTGATGGAGCTTGTCAACCACAAAGCGCCGCTCATTCGTAGGCTTATAAAGGAGGCACCCGGCACGTTCAACCACAGCCTTGCCGTAGCCAACTTTGCCGAAATCTGCGCGGAGGCGATAGGCGAGGATCCGTTCCTAGCGCGTGCCTGCGCGTATTATCATGACGTTGGTAAGCTGAATAATGTGGAATACTTTACGGAAAACCAAGCCGGATACAATCCCCACGACGAGCTGTTGCCCGAGGTTTCCGCCGAGATTATCCGCAAGCACACTGTGGACGGCTACGAGCTTTGCAAGCAGCACCGCATTCCGGAGGAGATTGCGCGCGCCACAATAGTGCACCAGGGCACTTTGCCTATCATGTACTTTTACAACAAGGCGCGCTCGCTCACTGACGGCGAGGTGAATATAGACGAGTACCGTTACTACGGCGAAATCCCCACTACCAGAATGGGTGCAATAATCATGATTTGCGACAGTTCCGAGGCAGCCATTCGCGCCATGGACCATCCCACAGGCGAAAAGGTGGACAAGCTGCTTCGCGGCATGATAGACGACAGGCTAAAGAACGGTCAGTTTGACAACTGCGCAATCACCATGAAGGACCTTACCGCCATTCGGCTTGCCATAGTCGGCGCGTACGGCGGTCTTTACCATAAACGCATAAAGTACAACAACGGACGAGACGGCGGAACAAATGTTTAAGCTGACTGGCGATGTGCAGACCGGGTTTAATCGGCTTGCCGGAATAATTTTTTATACGCTTGGTTTAAAGGGCGAGGCGGCGGTGGATATAACCGTCATGGGCGACGCGGATATGCAGGAGCTTAATAATAGGACGCGCGGCGTAGATAAAACCACGGACGTGCTAAGTTTTCCCGCGCTCGAAAAAATAGCCGAGTTTACGCAAAAGAATTATCCCGAAGATTACGACGGCAAGCTTCGCGCTGTTATGCTCGGGGAAATAGCAATCAACCTCGACGCCGCAAAGCGCCAAGCGGAGGAGTACGGCACGGGCGAGCGCGAGGTCAACTATCTTTTTGTCCACGGAATGCTGCACTTACTCGGCTACGACCACATGGAAGAAGCCGACAAGGCGAGAATGCGCGAGGTGGAGGAGAAGGTTTTAGCAGAGACCGACAAATCGGTCGTAGTCGCCGTGGTGGGCAGACCAAACGCGGGCAAGTCGTCAATAGTCAACGCCATAGTGGGCGAAAAGGTGTCCATAGTGTCGCCCAAGCCGCAGACCACGCGCGATAGGATTACAGGCATTTGCACCGAGGGCGCAAGGCAGATAGTGTTTTTGGACACGCCGGGAATGTTCAAGCCGCGCACAAAGCTGGACGAGCATATGGATAAGAGCATAAAAAGCTCGCTCGGCGGCGACGCGGACGTCGTTTTAGTAGTGCTTGACAGCACAAAGGGTATAACCGAGGCGGACGAAAAGCTTATTATAGAACGGCTAAAATCCAAAGCGCCGCTGTACGTTGCGGTCAACAAGACCGACCTAAAGGGATTTGACGGAGTTTATCCGATATTGGAAAAGCTGAATCCTTTGATGTCGCGCAAGGAAGGGCGTTCAATTAAGGACGTAATACCAACAAGCTGCAAGACAGGCAAAAACATAGACGTATTAAAGGCGGCGCTGTTTGCAGAATGTGCCGAAGGCGGATTTTTGTTTCCGCCCGACGAGTACACCGACCGTCCGATCAAGTTTTTGATAGCGGAAGCAGTGCGCGAAAAGGCTTTGCTGTTTTTGCAGGACGAGATTCCGCACGGCGTGGGCGTAAGCGTAAGGCAAGTAGTCGAGGACGCCGACCCGGTAAAAATATCCTGTGACGTAATTGTGGACAAACAGTCGCACAAGCAGATTGTCATAGGCGACCGCGGCGAGATGATAAAAAAGATAGGCGCTTCTGCTCGGCGCGACATAGAAAAAATGCTTGACTGCCAGGTGTTTTTGGAGCTGTTTGTAAAGGTCCGACCGGGCTGGCGCGACAGGTCGGACATACTAAAGGACATAGGATATTAACGAATATTTTCTCTCGTCATACTGTAAACTAACCATATCAACAGTTTACGGAGGCTTTTATGAAAGGCGAGGAAAGAATGTTTTGGGAATTGTTTTGCGCAACGGGCGCGCCGCAGTACTATTCCATGTACGTAAAGGCGCGCGACGAAAGCAAGCAAGAGCAGGATATTAAGTAAAACTCAAGAGGCAGATATGATCGATTTTTCCGACAAGTGCGTGGTGCTAAAGGTTAGCGACTACCGCGACAACGACAAGCTCATTAAGGCGCTTACGGCAGGGCACGGGCTTGTCACCGTCAAGCTTGTCGGTGTAAAAAAGGCTAAGGCAAAGCTAAAGCCTTTTGCGCAGGAATTTTCGGTCTTTGACACAAGATTAACAGGGCGCGGCGCGTTTTTGACGCCGATAGAGCCGTTACTCATCGGGGACGGCTTTTCGCTGTGCACGGACCTAAAGGTGTTTACGGCGGCGTCTGTGGCGGCGGAGGCGACGGTTGCTGCAATAGGCGACGAAGAACCGCACACCGAACTGTTTGTGGAATTTTTAAAGCTCATATCCAACTTAAAACCGGACTGCAATCCGTACTATCAGGCGGCGGTATATATGCTGCGGCTTATGGAACATTCGGGATTTTTTAAGCAGTATACATATTCGGAAGAGCCTACTTCCCCCGTGCAAATGCTCGGCTACGCGCAAAAAACAGGGTATAAGCAGGGGCCCGACAACGACCTGTCACGCCGCGCACTAAAATACATATGCTCGGAATTCGAGCGCCACTTCGACACAGGTCTAAAAAGCGTCGATTCAATAGATTTGTACGATTAATCGAATAAAGAATGCGAAATGAAATGTAATATTGTCATTCCGAGCGATGTCGAGGATTATCAACCTTATTCATTAGCCTTCCCCTTAGTGGAAGGGTGACCGCGTCAGCGATGGGTGCGGTAATAACAATTATCCACACAGTTGTAGACTGTGCGACTGTAACGCTTTATAGAATAGAGCGGTTTTTCACCATTCATTCTGCAATCTTAATTCTGCAGTCGTGCAAATATCCAAAAATCATGAATTTTTGGATATTTGTACTAAAATGCTTGCCTTTTATAATTATCTTTGTTAAAATATTCTGTGGACAAAATATACTTTAAGGAGAATAAAAACAATGGCAAAAAAGTATTGCTATCTCTTTACCGAAGGTAACGCAAAAATGCGTGAAATCCTTGGCGGCAAGGGCGCAAACCTTGCGGAAATGACCAACATCGGTCTTCCCGTTCCCCAGGGCTTTACCATTTCCACCGAAGCCTGCACACAGTACTACGAGGACGGTCGTAAGATCAACGCCGATATTCAAAAGGAAATCATGTCCTACATCGAAAAGATGGAGAAGATATGCGGCAAAAAGTTCGGCGACAAGGAAAATCCTTTGCTTGTTTCCGTACGCAGCGGCGCACGCGCTTCCATGCCGGGCATGATGGATACTATTCTTAACCTCGGTCTTAACGAGGACGTTGTTAATACAATCGCCGCCAAATCCGGCAATCCTCGCTGGGCGTGGGACTGCTACCGCCGCTTTATCCAGATGTTCTCGGACGTCGTTATGGAAGTCGGCAAAAAGTACTTTGAAAAGCTCATCGACAAGATGAAGGAAGAAAAGGGCGTTGAGTACGACGTAGACCTCACCGCCGACGATCTTAAATCGCTTGCTATGCAGTTCAAGGCCGAGTACAAAAAGCAGCTCGGCAAGGACTTCCCCGACGATCCGAAGGAACAGCTTTTCGAGGCTGTCAAGGCCGTTTTCCGTTCTTGGGACAATCCCCGCGCCAACATTTACCGCATGGACCACGACATTCCGTATTCCTGGGGTACTGCCGTTAACGTACAGATGATGGCGTTCGGCAACATGGGTGACGACTGCGGCACCGGCGTTGCGTTCACGCGCAATCCCGCTACCGGCGAGAAGGGTCTTATGGGCGAGTTCCTTATGAACGCGCAGGGCGAGGACGTTGTTGCAGGCGTCCGCACACCTATGCCCATCTCGCAAATGGCAGAGGTTCTTCCCGAAGTTTATCAGCAGTTCCTCAAGGTCTGCGAGACGCTGGAAAACCACTATCGCGACATGCAGGATATGGAGTTCACAATCGAGCAGGGCAAGCTGTACATGCTTCAGACCCGCAACGGCAAGCGCACCGCCGCCGCCGCTATCAAGATTGCGTGCGACCTTATCGACGAAAAGATGATTACCGAGCAGGAAGCGCTTATGCAGATAGACGCCAAATCGCTCGACATGCTTCTTCATCCGCAGTTCGACCCGAAGGCGCTTAAAGCCGCCGACAAGAACAACGTTGTCGGCAAGGGCATTGCGGCTTCCCCGGGCGCTGCCGCAGGAACCATCGTGTTCACTGCAGAGGACGCGGTTATCGAGGGCAAAAAGGGCAACAAGGTTGTTCTTGTCCGCTTGGAGACCAGCCCCGAGGATATCGAGGGCATGAAGTTTGCTCAAGGCATTCTTACCGTTCGCGGCGGACAGACCTCGCACGCGGCGGTTGTTGCGCGCGGCATGGGTACCTGCTGTGTATCCGGTTGCGGCGACATAAAGATGGACGAGGAGAACAAGCAGTTCACACTCGGCGGCAAGGTGTACAAGGAAGGCGACGTTCTGTCGCTTGACGGCTCCACCGGCAACATCTACGACGTTTTGATTCCCACTATCCCTGCCGACCCCAACTCCGGCTACTTCGGCAGAATTATGGAGCTTGCCGATAAGTATAAGGCGCT
>JAFLVH010000059.1 GCA_022508365.1 Clostridiales bacterium
CCGAGGTCCCCGAAGCTATCAAAAAGGCAGAGCAGGCCGCTCGCCGCGATATGAAGGTTATCGCGCTCAACGGCACAGCCATTCCGCACGAGACAGTCGGCGAGTTTTCCTGCAGCAAGGTTTTGCTTCGTCCGGCTCCCGAAGGTAAGGGCGTTATCGCCGGCGGCAGTGTGCGTGCAGTGTTGGAGCTTTGCGGCATAAACAACATCACCACCAAGTGCTACGGCAGCCGCAACCCCATCAACGTGGTAAAGGCTACCATGAAGGCGCTGGAGAGCTTGAGGACTTTGGATCAAGTAGCCGCTATTCGTGGCAAGAGGGTAGATGAAATTTTGTAAGCTACTCCCAATACTTGCGCATTATCTTGCTATCGTTTTTGGCGTCTGCTGTGTTGCAGCTCCTCGACGTAGCGCTGCTACGACTTCGTCACTGCGCCTTGCATCCGCTCAAAAACGCTAACGCAATCTAAATGCGCCGTCTTGCTCGTAGCTTACTTGGTAAATCGTGTATTTATTGCGGAATTGCGATTTAGTTAATCAAATTTATTCTATACAAACCTAAAACGGGCTTTTGCCCAAGTAGGAGTTAAAAATGGCAAAGAAAGCTGAACAAACAGAAAGCAAAAAGCTGACCGTCACGCTTGTAAAGAGCACGGCGGGCAGGCTTGTCAAGCAGCAGCGCACGGTAGAGGCGCTGGGGCTTAAAAAGCTGCATCAATCCGTCGTTGTGGAGGACACCCCCGCAATGCGCGGCATGATACGCACGGTATGTCACCTCGTGACCGTTACCGAGGCCTAACCGACAGGTAGGGCACTACAAGAAAAGGAGATACAATCATGAAAATGCACGCACTTATGCCGGCAGACGGCTCGCGCACCAAGGCAAAGCGTCTCGGTCGCGGAATAGGCTCGGGCTTAGGCAAGACGTCGGGCAAGGGTCACAAGGGTCAGTGGGCGCGCAGCGGCGGCGGCGTTCGTCCCGGATTCGAGGGCGGACAGATTACGCTTGCGCGCAGGCTTCCCAAGCGCGGCTTTAACAATAAGTTCCAAAAGGAATTTTCCGTTATCAATATCGACAAGCTTAACATGTTTGACGACGGCACCGTTGTCGATCTCATGCTTTTGGTCGAGGCGGGCGTCGTAAAAAAGGTCGAAGCCTACGGACTTAAGGTTTTGGGCGACGGCGAACTCACAAAAAAGCTTACCGTAAAGGCGGCTAAGTTCACTGCCTCCGCTAAAGAAAAAATCGAAAAAGCGGGCGGCACTGTTGAGGTCATCTAATGTTTGAAACGCTAAAAAACGCTTTCAAAAATAAAGACGTGCGCAGAAAGATATTAATCACTCTCGCACTGCTCTTTATATATAGGTTGGGATGCTGGATTCCTATTCCGGGCATTAATCCGTTGGCGTACCAGGGCAACGCCGACGACGGATTGTTGGGACTTCTCAACGGCATTACGGGTAGCGCTCTTGCCAACGGTGCAATTTTTGCCATAGGTATTACCCCGTATATTAACGCCTCGATTATTTTACAGCTCCTCACCGTTGCCATTCCGCGCCTGCAGGAATACCAGAAGCAGGGCGACGAGGGCAAAAAGAAAATCACGCAGATCACGCGCTACATCACGCTTGCGCTCGCAACGGCACAGGCTGTGGCGGTCACCGTGTCGTACGGCCGCGCGGAAGCCTTTTCCGTCGTGTTCGGACCGATGACGCAGCAGTGGATTATCGGCATGTTTGTAGCCGTAATCATGATAATGGGTTCCATGCTCACCATGTGGTTGGGCGAGCGTATTACCGACTACGGTATCGGCAACGGCATAAGCCTTTTGATATTTATCGGTATTATAGCTACCGCCGGTCACAGCATTGTGGCTACCATTCAGGAAGCGGTAAACAACAGCGGCGAAAAGAGTAATATGGCAGTCTGGCAGCTTGTCGGGTTTGTCATCATGGTCGTTGCCGTGTTCATGCTGATAGTGTTCATTGACGGAGCGGAGCGCCGCGTCCCCGTGCAGTACGCCAAACAGATAAAGGGCAGAAAGCAGTACGGCGGACAGAGCACGTACATTCCCGTCAAGGTCAATGCCAGCGGCGTTTTGCCCATAATCTTCGCAACGGCAATAATCACATTCCCTCAGATGATAGCGCAGCTTGTTGCACCCAGCAGCAGCTTCTATATCTGGTGGATGAACTGGTTAGGCGCAGGCACGCCAATTTATTCGGTATTGGTCGCGCTGCTTATTCTCGGCTTCTCGTACTTCTACGCAGGTATCGAGTTCAACCCCGAGGACATCTCGCGCAACATTCAGCAGTACGGTGGCTTTATCAACGGCATTCGCCCGGGCAAGCCGACAACTGAGTACCTCAGCAGAATCAGCAAAAGGCTCACGCTGTTCGGCGCAATCTTCCTCGCGTTTATCGCGCTTGTGCCGTCGGTCGTATTCGCCGCGGTGCTTGGCAGAACGTCGTCGCTTGTCAACGCGTTTTCCGCAACGGGTATGCTGATCGTAGTTTCCGTCGCACTGGAATTTGAAAAGCAGCTTCAAAGTCAGCTTATGATGAAGCAGTACAAGGGCTTCTTAAAATAATGCACAACAGGCAAACAACCGCATTAACTCTTAACTCTGAATTCTTAACTCTGAACTAAACCGTCAATGAGGTATCACATGAACCTGATTATAATGGGTGCGCCGGGCAGCGGCAAAGGCACGCAAGCGGCGCTCATCTGCAAGACACACGCTATTCCGCATATCTCTACGGGGGATCTCCTCCGCAAGAACATAGCGGACGGCACCGAGCTCGGCAAGCAGGCAAAGGCGTACATGGACGCAGGCAAGCTTGTTCCCGACGAACTGGTCATTGCACTTTTAAAAAACAGGATAGAGCAGGCGGATTGCGGTAAAGGTTTCCTTTTGGACGGATTCCCTCGCACCAAGGCTCAGGCGGACGCGCTTGCCGGCATTACGACAATCGACGTGGCGCTCAACCTTGTAACCGATCTTAACAAGCTGGCGGACCGCATGGCAAGCCGCAGGGTATGCCTCAAGTGTGGGTTTACGACAAGCGCGCAGGACGCGCCGGACGGAATCTGCAAGGTGTGCGGCGACAAGCTTGTCATCCGCGACGACGACAAGCGCGAGGTTGTGGAAAACCGGCTCAAGGTTTACGAGCAGAACACCGCTCCGCTTGTAGACTACTACAAACAAAAGGGCTTGCTCAAGAACATCGACGGCATGCAGTCCATAGAGCAGGTGAACCAAGCGATAGAGGCAGCGCTTAAATGATAGTCAAGTCCGATAAAGAGCGCGAGGGCATGAGAAAAGCGAGCCTTGTTGTAAAGGCGGCGCTCGAAAAAGCGGAACAGTTCATAAGACCGGGCGTGACAACGCTGGAGATTGACGCGATAGTCGAGGACGTTATAAGGAGCATGGGCGCAACGCCGTCCAGCAAGGGCTTTCAAGGCTACCCCAACGCCTCGTGCATATCGGTCAACGACGTGGTCGTCCACGGAATACCGTCGCTACTCACGGTCAAGGACGGCGATATAGTGTCAGTAGACATTACCGCACTTTTAAACGGATATCAGGGCGACGCGGCGCGCACATTCGCTGTGGGCAACGTGTCGGACGCGGACAAACGGCTTATCGAGGTGGCCAAGGCGGCATTCTTTGCCGGCATAGAGCACGCGAAGGCAGGAGGCAAAGTGGGCGACATTTCCGCAGCAGTTCAGCTTTACACCGAGCTTAACGGGTTCGGAGTAGTCAGGGCGCTCACCGGTCACGGTATAGGGCACAAGATGCACGAGGCGCCGGAGGTGCCAAACTTCGGACGGCGCGGCACGGGCAGCCCGTTAAAATCGGGCTTGTGCATATGCATAGAGCCGATGATCACCGCCGGCGACTGGAGGGTAAAAGTCGACCGTGACGGTTGGACGACCAGGACGGTGGACGGAAAAAAAGCGGCGCACTACGAAAACACGGTGATAATCACCGACGGCGAGCCGGAAATTTTAACGCTATAGAGCAGGACGTATCTATGGAAATCGGCGACATTGTAATAAGCCTTGCGGGGCATGACACAGGCAAGCCGTTCATCGTGGTGGCAAAGCTAAACGACAACTTTGTTCTGATAGCCGACGGAAAGTCGAGGGGCGTGGAAAACCCCAAACTCAAACGAAAAAGGCATTTACGGGTGGCAGCCCAAAGCGGCTTAAAGAACCCGACAAACGCAGCGCTGAGTAAGCGCATAAAACAATTCAACAAAGATAGGAGGTTGTATGCCGAGGAGTGATAATATCGAAACGGAAGGCACCGTAGAGGAATGCCTGCCCGGTACCAAGTTCAAGGTCAAGCTCGACAACGGCGCAATGGTATTGTGCACGATAGCGGGCAAGATGCGGGTCAACTACATCAAGGTACTTTTGGGCGACAGAGTCAAGGTTGCCATATCCCCGTATGATATAACAAAAGGCATTATTACTTTTAGAAGTAAAAACTAAGCAACAACCGACAACAATCAACTAATCAAACCTCGCGCACATTGTGCGCTAACAGCCTTCTTAAAGAGGGCAGACCGTAAAAGGAGAACATCATGAAAGTCAGATCGTCCGTAAAACCCATGTGTGACAAATGCAAGGTCATTCGCCGTCACGGCAAGGTCATGGTTATTTGCAGCAAAAACCCCAGCCACAAACAGCGTCAGGGTTAATCGCATTCCGAGTGGCTTATGCGGCGTATTGCTACCGATTTGCACTCCGACTGCGTTATGCCCCCTCGACGTAGCGCCGCTACGACTTCGGGAGGAGGGCAAAAAACCTTGTCGGAAGCACAAATCGCTGACGCAATCCATTCGCAACGCCCCTCGTCACGCTCTTTTCGGTTCTCTACAGCTTGTCGAGAACATATCAATCAAAAACAATCGTCGTTTACGGTGGCGCGACATTCCACACGCAGCCGTGAGGACGCTACTTATATCTATTAATTAAAAAACCATTAAGGAGTTTTAAAAGTGGCAAGAATAGCAGGTATTGATTTGCCCAAGGAAAAACGTATCGAGATAGGCCTTACTTACATCTACGGCATCGGACGTCCCACGGCAAACAAAATTCTTAAAGCGACGGGTATCAGCCCCGACGTTCGTGTAAAAGACTTGACCGGCGAACAGGAAAACGCGCTCCGTTCCTATATTGACAGAAACATCAAGACGGAAGGCGATCTTCACCGCGAGGTCGAGCTCAACATCAAGCGCCTAAAGGACATAGGCTGCTACCGCGGCGTGCGGCATCGTAAAAATCTGCCCGTTCGCGGTCAAAACACCAAGCAGAACGCGCGCACTCGCAAGGGTCCCAAGCGCACCGTTTCGCGCAGCAAGAAGAAGGAGAGATAACCCATGGCAGTCAAAAAGACCTCTACCAAAAAGAGGATAACCAAAAATATCGACAAGGGTTGCGTGCACATTCACGCGTCGTTCAACAACACGATAGTGACTGTTACGGACGAGCAGGGCAATGCGATTGCCGCGTGCTCGGCAGGCGCGCTCAACTTCCGCGGATCGCGTAAGTCCACGCCGTACGCCGCGCAGATGGCGGCGGAAGAGGCCGCGCGCCGCGCTATGGAACACGGCTTGCGCTCGGTCAAGGTGTTTGTAAAAGGTCCCGGCTCCGGCAGGGAATCCGCCATACGCGCTATGGAAGTGGTGGGATTGCAGGTGACTGAAATCAACGACGTGTCGCCCATTCCGCACAACGGTTGCAGACCGCCCAAACGTCGCAGAGTGTAAGGAGAGAGAACTATGGCAAGAAACATTTGTGCAGATTGCAGACAGTGCCGCCGCGAAGGACAAAAGCTGTTCCTCAAGGGCGAGCGTTGCTCATCCAAAAAGTGCGCTATGGAGCGTCGTCCCGTTCCTCCGGGCATGCACGCTATGGCTCGTCGCAAAAACAGCGAGTACAACATGCAGCTCCGCGAAAAGCAAAAGACCAAGCGCATTTACGGCGTTTTGGAAAAGCAGTTCCGCGAATATTACGAAAGAGCTGTCGCGCAAAAGGGCGTAACCGGCGAAAACATGCTGTTCATGCTCGAGAAGCGGCTTGACAACGTTGTTTGCCGCATGGGCATAGGCGCTTCCCGCAAGATGGCGCGTCAGATTGTCAACCACGGTCACATCCTTGTCAACGGCAAGCGCGTGGACATTCCGTCCTACCAGGTCAAGCTTGGCGACGAAATCTCGATCAAGGAGACCAGCCGTGACAACGCCATGTTCAAGGAATTGCGCGGCGCCAAGATAGTAATGCCCAAGTGGGTCACGTTCGATACCGAAACGTTTGTCGGCAAGATCGTGGACAATCCCAAGCGCGAGGACATTGACCTCAACATCAACGAGCAGCTCATCGTCGAGTTGTATTCCAAGTAATAAGGAGTATTCAGGACATGATGGAAATCGAAATGCCGAGAATATCTATGGAAGAAACAGACAGCTACCGCACCGGCAAGTTTGTCGTAGAGCCGCTTGACCGCGGCTACGGCCACACGCTGGGCAATGCGCTTAGGCGTGTGCTGCTGTCCAACCTTCCCGGCGCCGCAGTCATCGGTATAATGATAGAAGGCGTCGACCATGAATTCTCGACCGTAAAGGGCGTTAAGGAAGACGTGACGGAAATCATACTCAACCTTAAAGCGCTCAACCTAAAGGCTAACTATTCCGATAAATCGCTCGTCAAGGAATTGCATATCCAAAAGGCGACGCCCGGCCCCGTTACCGCCGCCGATATAGACGTCGACCCCGAAATCGACATTCTCAACCCCGACCTGTACCTTTGCACGCTCGACGAGGGCGGCAAGCTGGACATGACGCTGTTTGTAGGCAAGGGCAGGGGCTATGTTGTTGCGGACGAGCTTAAAGATCCGTCACGTCCAATCGGCTATATCCCGATTGACGCCATATTCACCCCCGTCAAGTTCGCGTCGTACGCGGTAGAGCCCACGCGCGTAGGCCAGTCCATGGACTATGACAAGCTCACGCTCAACGTCAAGACCGACGGCTCGCTTTCCGCCAAGGACGTACTGAGCCTTGCCGCCAAAGCGCTTGAGGACCACGTAAAGATGTTTGTGGCGCTGTCCGACACTATCTCCGGCATGGACATTCTTGTGTCGCGCTCGGAGGATCGTCAGGCCAAGGTTTTGGAAATGAACATCGAGGAGATGGATTTGTCCGTGCGCAGCTACAACTGCTTAAAGCGCGCCGGCATCCACACCGTCGCCGATCTCACGCGCAAGACCGAAGAGGACATGCTCAAGGTCCGCAACCTCGGCAGAAAGTCTTTGGACGAGGTTATCGCCAAACTGCGCGCTCTTGGGTTGGATCTCAAGGCGTCCGAGGACTAAGCCTTTTATCAACAGTAATAGGAGAACTAAGTAACTATGGAACAGAGAAAACTTTCCCTTCCTACCGATCAGCGCGCTGCTCTTCTTCGCAATCAGGTAACCGCGCTGCTGTGGAACGAAAAAATTACCACCACGTACGCACGCGCCAAGGAAGTATCCCGCCTTGCCGACAAGATAATTCAGCTCGCCGTGGATACCGTGCTTGACGTAAAAAAAGAAGTAAAGCAGTCGGTTGACAAAAAGGGCAAGCCCGTAAAAGTCGAGGTCATCCTTGACGGCGAAAAGCGCCTTGCCGCACGCCGCAAGATCATGGCTATGGTATACGATCCGCCCGAAGTAAAACAGCCGAACGAGACCGGTCCCGCATTCCGTGCGCGCACCGAGGATATTCAGCATCCGCTTATCGAAAAGATCTTCAATATCTACGCCATTCGCTATTCCCAGCGCAACCACGACACCGGCTCGTCCGGCGGCTATACGCGCGTGCTTAAGCTCGGACCCCGTCGCGGCGACGGCGCAGAAGAAGCCCTAATCGAATTGGTGTAATTCAATACAGATTTAAAAATTAAGAATGACAGGTGTAACAGCCTGTCATTTTTGTTTGAGCGACCGTAATGCCGCATGCGGCCAAAAAACCCGAATAAACGCCTAATCTTTTATTCTTGTCACAGAGAGTACATTGACATTATACTATATATATGTTACAATTCGGCGTAGAGAGGTGAGTATGAAGGTTTTACTGTTTAACGGAAGTCCGAGGAAAAACGGCTGCACATACACTGCGCTTAAGGAAGTATCGGACACGCTTAATGTCGAGGGTATAGAAACGGAAATTCTATGGCTTGGCAATGGCCCGGTGCGCGACTGTATAGGCTGCGGCGGCTGTGCCGGAAAGGGCAAGTGCGTTTTTTCGGACGATCAAGTCAACGAGTTTATAGATAAGGCAGCTGCGGCGGACGGGTTTGTGTTCGGTTCGCCTGTGTACTACGCGCACCCGGACGGCCGCATTCTTTGCGTTATGGACAGAATGTTCTATGCAGGGGGGCGCATTTTTGCGCACAAGCCGGCTTCGGTTGTGGTATCGGCGCGGCGCGCAGGCACCACGGCGTCACTGGACGCGCTTACAAAGCATCTGACCATTGCGCAAATGCCGATGGTGTCCTCTACATATTGGAACATGGTCCACGGTAGCACGCCCGAACAAGTGCAGGAGGACAAGGAAGGACTACAGACCATGCGCAACCTCGCGCTCAATATGGCGTGGCTAATCAAGTGCATAAAAGCGGGCGAGCAAAACGGCATAGAAAAGCCCAAAACAGAAAAGAAAGTATATACTAATTTTATCAGATAAATCAAGTTAATGCAGAATTAAGAATGCAGAATGCAGAATGAATAATAAGGTTGGATTTACTTTATTAGTGAGATCCTTCGCGCTGCTCAGGATGACAAAACCGGCATAGCTATAGTACGGCTT